>DATLOA010000260.1:0-8835 GCA_035536515.1 Burkholderiaceae bacterium
AATTTCTCCCGACCAACGCAGGCGTCAAGCGCAAAGCGGTACGGCAGTCCTTCACACAACTGGTGAACAATTCTCTTTGGAGCCAGCGCGCTGATCGCCTCTGCGGGAGGCTCCAGCCAGGGATCCGCTGAGTAAACCCAGTAGCGGCCCTCGCCTGTCGTGTCAGCACGAAAGACAAAACTGATGCCCGCTTTTTTTCCAAATGTCTTACACAAACATTGGTGCGCCGAGAGAGGGTCTCGATGCTTCTCGTCAAAAGTGACGGCCGTTTCGAAAAGCTCGACCGTCGGCACATCCATCTTCGTGTAACTCATCACGCTGTTGACAAAGGCGCGAATCGAGTTGTTTGGACCCTTGCCCTTGGGCGTGACAGCGCTTAGCCAATGTTCGGGAAGCCGAAGCGGAAAGTCGATGGCCACTTAATACCCCATTCCAGTTATCTGCTTATCTTCGGCAAGTTGAACCGCAACCGTGTAGCGCATTCGCGTACAACCCGGTGGGACATCAAACTTGACAGCCGACCGCACCCTCTCATATTCAATGTTAGTGGTCACTTCGGTGCGACCGGCGATGTCCTTTGACCCATAGACGGCGGGTCTTGAGAATTCCAAGAATGCCCCTACAATTAGCACTCGCAGGCAGAGAGTGCTAATAAGTGGCATGATCCGCGGCTTCCGACTTTTGGCCTTCTCGATTTTCGAGAGATTTCAAACAACTTGGAGAACCTATGAAAATCCGTCCTTTGCACGATCGAGTGATCGTCAAACGTTTGGACAACGAGCGGAAAACCGCTTCGGGCATCGTTATTCCCGATAACGCCGCCGAGAAACCCGATCAAGGCGAGATCGTCGCCGTGGGCCCTGGTAAGCGCGACGATAACGGCAAGGTCAACACGCTCGACGTTAAAGTCGGCGACCGCGTGCTGTTCGGCAAGTATTCGGGCCAGACCGTCAAGGTCGAGGGCGACGAGTTGCTGGTGATGCGTGAGGAAGATTTAATGGGCGTCATTGCCTAGCTCAGCGATCCACCCAATGAACCCGTTGTCGGGCCGCGCAGCGGACCGACGCCCCTGAACGAATTTGGAGCATCAAATGACAAGTAAACAAGTATTTTTCGGCGATGACGCGCGCCATCGCATGGTGCGTGGCGTAAACGTTCTTGCCAATGCAGTAAAAGTCACGCTGGGTCCGAAGGGCCGTAACGTTGTTCTAGAGCGCAGCTTCGGTGCGCCGACCGTTACCAAGGATGGTGTGTCGGTAGCCAAGGAAATCGAGCTGAAGGACAAATTCGAAAACATGGGCGCGCAGATGGTCAAGGAAGTCGCGTCCAAAACCTCGGACAACGCCGGCGACGGCACAACGACCGCCACCGTACTGGCGCAATCGATCATTTCCGAGGGAATGAAATACGTTGCCGCCGGGATGAACCCGATGGATCTGAAGCGTGGCATCGACAAAGCGGTAGTGGCAGCGATCGAAGAATTGAAGAAGCTGTCGAAGCCGACCACCACCAGCAAGGAAATTGCGCAAGTCGGCGCAATCTCGGCTAACGCTGATGAAGAAATCGGCAAGATCATTGCCGACGCGATGGACAAAGTCGGCAAGGAAGGCGTTATCACAGTCGAAGACGGCAAATCTCTGAACAACGAGCTTGAGGTGGTCGAGGGAATGCAGTTCGACCGCGGCTATTTGTCGCCGTACTTCATCAACCAGCCGGACAAGCAAAACGCGGTTCTCGAGAACCCGTACGTGCTGTTGCACGACAAGAAGATCAGCAACATTCGCGAGCTTCTGCCGATTCTGGAACAAGTTGCCAAAGCCGGTCGTCCTTTGCTGATCGTCGCCGAAGAAGTCGAAGGCGAAGCGCTTGCGACACTCGTCGTCAACAGCATCCGCGGCATTCTGAAAACCGTCGCCGTCAAAGCGCCGGGCTTCGGTGACCGTCGCAAAGCAATGCTCGAAGACATTGCGATTTTGACCGGCGGCACGGTGATCGCGGAAGAAGTCGGCCTGACGCTCGAAAAGGCGACGCTGAACGATCTTGGCCAGGCCAAGCGCGTTGAAGTTGCGAAAGAGAACACCACGCTGATCGACGGCGCCGGTGACGGCAAGAACATAGAAGGCCGCGTCAAGGCGATTCGCGCACAAATCGAAGAAGCCACCAGTGACTACGACAAAGAGAAGCTGCAGGAGCGCGTAGCGAAGCTCGCCGGTGGTGTGGCGTTGATCAAAGTCGGTGCCGCGACCGAAGTCGAGATGAAAGAAAAGAAAGCCCGCGTTGAAGATGCACTGCATGCGACGCGCGCGGCCGTCGAAGAAGGAGTGGTCGCGGGCGGTGGAGTCGCGTTTCTCCGCGCCAAGCAGGCGGTGGCAAAGGTTAAGGGCGACAACCCCGACCAGGATGCAGGTATCAAGATCGTGCTGCGAGCAATGGAAGAGCCACTGCGCCAGATCGTCGAGAACGCGGGTGAAGAACCGAGCGTTGTCGTCAACAAGGTTGCCGACGGAAAGGGCAATTTCGGCTTCAACGCACAAACGCACGAGTACGGCGATCTGGTCAGCATGGGTGTGCTCGATCCGACCAAGGTAACGCGCATGGCGCTGCAAAACGCTGCATCGATCGCCGGTTTGATGCTGACGACTGACGCAATGGTCGCGGAGTTGGTCGAAGAAAAGCCGGGCCACGGTGGCGGCATGCCGGGTGGTGGCATGGGCGGCATGGGTGGGATGGGCGGCATGGATATGTAATCGGCCCCGCCGATTTGCTAAAAGCCCGCCTCGGCGGGCTTTTTTTTGCTTGGCCGATTGCGGCCGGATTCGCACTCGGCTAGAAAGCGGACACAAGAACGAAGAAGGAGGGGAACGCATGAGCGCAGTGCCCGCGGCGCCTTGGCCAGCTTCGGCCTCAGCAAACGCTCCGACCGACTACCCGGTACGTTTTCTCGGCAGCGGCAGCGAGTACTTTCGAATCTGGATCGTCAATTTGCTGCTGACAATCGTCACGCTCGGTATTTATTCGGCGTGGGCAAAAGTGCGCCGGCTGAAATACATGTACCGCAACACGCAGATCGCCGGCTCATCGTTTGACTATCATGGCTCGCCGATCGCGATTCTCAAGGGACGGCTGATCGCGCTTTTGCTGCTGATCGCCTACAACTTCAGCTTTAAATTTTCATTGATCGCGGGCGTGATCACTTTGGCGTTGCTGGCAGCGATATTTCCATGGTTGATCCGGCAGTCGTTGCGGTTCCGGGCGCGCTACTCGAGTTATCGCGGTATCCATTTCCAGTTTGTCGGCGGGCTGGCTGAGATTTACTTGATCGCCGCGCCGCTGATATTTTTTATCTTGCCGTTTGCGTTGCTTGGGTTTTACGCCGAGGACGAACCTGGCGAGCCAGCCATGTGGCTCCTCGGCGCTCTTGGCGTAGCGATGTTGATCTACCTGATCGTGTTGCCGTATCTGCACTATCGGTTCAAGCGCTACCAGCATAACAATGCTCTGCTGGGATCGGCGAAAGCGCGCTTCACGGCGACCGCCGGACACTTCTATGCTGTCTATGGAATCCTGCTTGGGATATCACTGGCCATCGGCGTCGGCTTCGCCATCGTCGCCGGCGTGGCTGGTGCCGGGCTCTTTGGCGCGGGTCGAGGAGCAAGCATTTTCGGCGTCGGCATATTTGTGCTGATCATCGGCTTCTACCTAGCGTACTTCGTCCTGTTTGCCGCTTTCGTCGTGCTCATTCAAAACAGAGTTTGGAACCACACAGCAGTAGGCGAGGTCAGCTTCCGCAGCAACGCTCGCATCTGGCCGATGGCGCGCATTTACCTGGTCAACATCATTCTGCTGATCGTGACGCTCGGATTGTTTACTCCGTTCGCGGTGATTCGCAGCCTCAAGTACAGGCTCGAGTCGGTCACGGCAGTCACCGTCGGCGGCATGGATGAGTTCGTAAGCAGCGCAGCGGCCGACCAGGTAGCTGCCACTGGCGAAGGCGCGGCAGATCTGTTTGATTTCGACATCGGATTGTGAACGCCGTCGACGCGCGCTACTTTGATGGGCTCAGTTCACGCCCGCGGGCGGTGCGGCTGTCGGTGGACGAAGGTACGCTTGTTCTAGCAGGCGATGATGTAGCGCGGCGCGAGCCGTTATCCGCGCTACGCGTTTCGGAGCCACTGGCGCACGCACCGCGGATCGTTACGTTTGCCGACGGCGCGTTTTGCGAAGTCGCAGACAACGCGGGCTTTTCGCACATCCTGGCAGCCTGGGGTCATCGCGATTCGTTTGTCGTTGCATGGCAGAACCAATGGCGCGGCGCCGCGCTGGCGGTGCTCGGCTTGATTGCGTTTCTGTTTGTAGGATATCGATGGGTGCTGCCTGTCGTTGCCGAATACACAGCAGTCCGCGTGCCGCTCGCGTGGGAGGAGCGGCTCGGCCGCGAGGCGACTGCGTTCCTCGAAAAGCGCGTTTTCTCGCCCACACAGTTATCGCAGCAGAAGCGCGAGGCGCTGATAAGCCGTTTCGACGCGATCACGCCGGAAGACGGACGCGACTATGCGGTCCGCTTTCGCGCTTCGAGGATCGGGCCAAACGCCCTCGCCCTGCCCGGCGGTGTCATCTATGTCACCGATGAGCTGGTCGAGCTCGCGCCTGATGACGACGCGGTGCTAGGTGTGCTCGCTCACGAACTCGGCCACATCGAGCAACGGCACCTAATGCGCCGACTGTTCGCGAGCGCCACAGTCGGCGCAGCTGCGGCGGTGCTGTTCGGCGACATCAGCACGGTATTGGCCGCGCTGCCGGCAATATTGATCGATCTTGACTATTCGCGCGCAATGGAGCGCGAGGCCGACACGTACGCAGTCGACTTGCTGCGCGCGAAAGGAATATCGACGGGCTCGCTGGCAACGCTCTTCGAGCGCATGCAGCAGGCGCACGACAAGCGCGGCCCAAAAGGCGACTGGCCGGCGTATCTGTCGACGCACCCACCTACCCCGGAGCGCATTGAGCTGTTCCGAAAACCAGCGAACTAGTGCGTTCTGCACGGCAATAACTCTCAGAACACTCTCATGAGTTGCTGAAGCAAACTACTTTGCGGCTTCGGCTAATGACACGACTGTAAAATTCGAACGCATGACATTCGTTGAAACATTGAAGGCACGGTGGAAAGCGGCCGATACGCTGCTTTGCGTGGGACTTGATCCCGATCCGGCACAGTTTCCGGAGCGGCTTCGTGGCAACGACGATGCGATCTTCGAGTTCTGTAAGTCAATCGTCGATGCGACGGCTGATTACGTGTGCGCGTTCAAGCCGCAGATTGCCTATTTCGCATCTGCCGGCGCTGAAGACGCGCTACAGCGTTTGATCGCCTACATTCGCGAGGATTATCCCGCCGTTCCGGTGATCCTCGACGCCAAGCGCGGCGACATGGCATCGACCGCGGAGCACTACGCGCGCGAAGTCTTCGAACGCTACAACGCGCACGCGGTGACGCTGTCACCCTACCTCGGGCTCGATTCGATCGAGCCTTATCTCGCCTACGACGACCGCTTCGCATTTCTTCTGTGCCGCACCAGCAACCCCGGCGGTGACGACCTGCAGATGCTCGATGTTGCAGGCGAGCGCCTATACGAGCGGGTGGCATGGCTGGCAGCGGAGTGGAATCGCGGCGGCCAGCTCGGTCTGGTGGTGGGCGCGACCTATCCGATCGAGCTCGCGAGGGTGCGCGAACTGGTCGGGGACATGCCGCTGCTGGTGCCGGGCATTGGCGCCCAGGGCGGCAACGTGGAAGCAAGCGTCAAGGCCGGCCAAAGTTCAGACGGCACCGGTATCGTCGTCAATTCATCGCGCGCGATCATTTATGCGTCGGGTGGCGACGACTTTGGCGCCGCTGCGCGCCGTGCCGCGCAAAACGCGCGCGACGAGATCAATCGTTATCGATACGCAACAGTGTAGGTCGCGCAGCAGCCAGTCAGCGCGCTGCGTTGTCCGCTACGTCGTTTCCTTTTTCATCATCCTGGCGCGAATTCTCGGGCACACGCGATGCCAGCACTTTGTCGATACGGTGCTTGTCCATATCGACGATCTCGAATCGCCAGCCTTGCCATTGCGCGACGTCGGCCGTGTGGGGCACCCGGCCCAGCAACAACATCACCATGCCGCTCAGCGTGTTGTAGCGGCCAAGCTCTTCTTCGGGCGCGGCGGCAAACCCAAGCCGGTCTTTCAATTCGGGCAGTGGGATCAAGCCATCCAGCAGCCACGAGCCATCGTGTCGCAACACCGCCCACGCATCGTCCACGCTCGGCGTCTTGAATTCGCCGGTGATTGCTTCTAGCAAGTCCTGCAATGTCACCAGACCTTGTATTTCGCCATATTCGTCGACTACCAAAGCCATATGCGACGTCGATGAGCGAAACGTTTCGAGCAGCTCCATTCCGGTCAGCGATTCGGGCACGTACGCCGCTGCTGCGAGGCCCTTCGAGAAATCGGGCGCCTGTCCGCGAATCGTTTGCTGCAACATGCTGCTCGAGCTGATGATGCCGACGACGTCGCGCAAGCCGCCGCGGCACACCGGAAAGCGCGAGCGCTGCGACTCCAGTACCTTGTTCAAGTTATCGGCCGGCGAATCCTCGAGATCGATGTAGACGATGTCCGAGCGCGGCGTCATCAGCGATGCGATCTGCCGGTCATCGAGCCGGAACACATTGCGCACCATCGCGCGCTCCTGCTCGTCGATGACGCCGTGGTCAGAGCCTTCCTGAATCAGCGCGTGGATCTCCTCTTCGGTAACCGACGTGGCACGCCGGCCGCGCGTACCGAACAGCTTCAACAGCAACTCGGTCGACGACGACAACAGTCGCACGAACGGCCGTGCCGCGGTCGCCAGCCAGCCGATCGGCCGCGCTACGGTGCGCGCGATCGCTTCGGGCCAGATTTGTCCCAGGCGCTTGGGCACTAATTCGCCGATGACAATCGACACGTAGGTAATAACCAAAACGACCAGTACGGTTGCACCGAGGCTGGCATTGCCGGGCTTCACGCCGAGTCCGATCAGCCATTGGCTCAACGGATATGCAAACGCGGCTTCTCCGACGATGCCGCTGGTGATGCCGATCGACGTGATGCCGACCTGAATAGTCGATAAGAAACGTGTCGGATCGGTGTTCAACGCCATTGCTGCCGCGGCGCCGCCGTCGCCTTCTTCGACCAGCAGCTGTAGCCGCGCGCGGCGCGCGGTCACCAGCGCGATTTCCGACATCGCGAAGACGCCGTTTAACGTTATCAAGCCGAGCAGGATCAAAGCTTCGAGGGGCATGGCGCTCACTTAGGACAATGGGAGAAATGCGCGGAGGTTTGCGCAGGACGGAGCGAAGCGCGAACCGATAGCCGGGCGCGGTCGGCTTGGTTCAGGCCCGCCAACGCGACACAATTTTGCGGATACCGTTTCAGATCAGCACTAAAAACCTTGCGCGCTTCGGCAGCGCGATCAGCACGCAACAGCGCGTCACCCAGCATGTGACGAGAAGGCAGCGGCCACACCGGCGGATCGTCGGCCGCTAGCCGGTCCTCTGCGGTGACCGCGGCGCGCGCGAAGCGTACCGCCTCGCCCTGCCTGTTGCTCGCGGTTGCAATCGCTGATTGCAGCTGCCAATCAGCCACCGTCAAAACGTCGGACGATCGATGGACGCTTTTTACCTTCAAGCCGGCGTTGCGCGCCGCGCGTGCAGAATGCTGCAGTGACTGAAGCTGCATCCGCGCTGCGGCAACCTCTCCGCGCGCAGCGTGTGCCATTCCCTGCGCAAACTGCGTTAACCCGCGCAAGTAGGGGCCGCTATCGGCGTTGTTCTGCACGAGGCTCCACCGCTGCAGACGCACCTGGGTCAGCAGCGGTGCGGCCAGAAAGTGTTGACGCGTACCCAGTTGCGCGTCGGCGCCTGCGGCAGCAGCGAGCTGGTCGGCGGCAAGCACAGCAATGTCGTCATCGCCGCTCCACAGCGCAGAGACCCACAGGTAATGCAAATTGTGAATCGCGTACTCCGAGTCGGTGCCGCTTGCCGCCGCGTATTCGCGATCCGCTCTAACCGCTGCCTCGTTGGCCGCCACTGCCTCGCGATAGCGGCCTACGCGAAAGAAAATGTGCGACGGCATGTGAACCAAATGGCCGACCATCGGTGCCAGTGTGCCGAGTTGCATGGCCGACGTCAGCGCCTGTTCGCGCTGCGGCGAATCTTCGAACAGGTGAATTCGATAATGGTGCGCACCGGGATGCGCCGGCGCCAGACTCAATGCGCGATCGAGCCACGCAATGATAGGCGGCGTCCATGCCTTTGGCTTACCGTCGGCGCGCCAGTAATCGTAAGCATGTGCATTCATCGCTGCCTCGGCCGCCAGCACTGCGATGTCGGCATCGTCGGTGTACCGCTTGGCCAGCGCCGCCATTGCGTCCGCGTAAGCAAGCGACAAGCTGTCTGAATCACGCTGCGCTGAATAGCGCGTCGCCAGCGCATCAATCAGCGCGCGCTCGCGTGAGCCTGGTGCCGCGGCAACCCGCGCCTGCACGATGGCGTCGAGCGCGACCGGTACGTCGGCGGGGTTCATGTCGTGATTGATACTCGGCCCAAGCGCCCATGCGATACCCCATCGGCACAACGCGCAGGCGGGATCGAGCTGCGAAGCTGCGCGGAACGAGCGCACGGACTCGGCGAAGTTAAATCCCCAGCCGAAAACCAATCCCTGATTGAAAAACCGCTGCGCTTCGGCATTGCGTGACGCCAACGGGCCGCGATAGTTGCCGAACGCGAGCAGGCGCGCATTTGCAACCGGCAAGTTCGCCGAATC
>DATLOA010000261.1:0-3204 GCA_035536515.1 Burkholderiaceae bacterium
CGTGACCTGCGCAAGGATCGATCCACCCATTCGATTTCGTCCGGCGCCGAGGTCGATCAGGATCAGCAGCGTGTCGGCTGCTTGCACAAGTTGCGGCGTCAGCGAGCGCCGCACGTCGTCCACCGGTGCGGCGGCGCTCGCGATCAATGACACCGGAGCGATCACCGCTTTGTCGACACCGCCGTCGCGCCATGCGGTCTTCATCGACAGAGAATCTTTGCCAACCGGCACGCTGATGCCAAGCGCCTGGCATAAATCGCTCGCGGCCGCGACTGCGTCGAACAGCTTTGCGTCTTCGCCTTCGGTGCCGCACGCTGCCATCCAGTTAGCTGAAATTTTCACGTGCTCTAGCCGCACGTCGGCTGCGGCGATATTGGTCAGCGCTTCGCCGATCGCGATGCGCGACGCGGCCGCAGGATCGATCACTGCCAGCGGCGTGCGTTCGCCGATCGCCATCGCCTCGCCCGCGTAGCCGTCAAAGCTGAGCAGCATCACCGCGCAGTCGGCTACCGGCACCTGCCACGGGCCGACCATCGAGTCTCGCGAACACATGCCCCCTACGGTTCGGTCCCCGATCGTGATCAGAAACCCCTTGCTGGCGACGGTTGGGTGCCGCAACACGTCCACTGCGCATTGCTCGAGATTCAGGTTGGCGCCGTCAAACGCGGACAGTTCACGCTCCACATGCTTGACGTCGCGTTGCATGCGCGGCGGTTTGCCAAGCAGAACGTTCATCGGCATGTCGACCGCGGTGTCTCCAGTACCATCAATCACGAGCTGACGGTCGTCGGCGATGCGGCCAATCACCGCATACGGACAACGCTCGCGCCGCGCGATCCAATCGAATGCGGTCTGATGCTCCGGCGCGATCGCCAGCGCGTAGCGTTCCTGCGACTCGTTGCACCAGATCTCGAGCGGGCTCATGCCGCTTTCCTCAACGGGAATCGCGACGAGCGTGATCCGGGCGCCGCGATTCGATTGATCGGCGAGCTCCGGCATCGCGTTCGCCAGACCGCCAGCGCCGATGTCGTGAATCGACAGCACTGGGTTGTGCGCACCGAGTGCCCAGCATCGATCGATCACTTCCTGCGCCCGACGCTGCATCTCCGGATTGCCGCGCTGTACGGAGTCGAAGTCGAGCTGTTCGTTGTTCGCTCCCGCATCCATGCTCGAGGCCGCGCCGCCTCCGAGCCCGATGCGCATTCCAGGTCCGCCCAGCTGCACCAGCAGAGAGCCAGGCGGCAGATCGAGTTTGCGCACCTGATCGTCGCGGATGTTGCCAATGCCGCCCGCGATCATGATCGGCTTGTGGTAGCCGTAGCGCCGACCGCCGACGTTCTGCTCGTAGCTGCGAAAGTAGCCAAGCAGGTTCGGTCGACCGAACTCATTATTGAACGCCGCTGCGCCTATAGGACCGTCGATCATGATCGACAACGCGTCGGCGATGCGCGATGGAAAGCCAAAGTCGTCTTCCCACGCGAGCCGCATGTCCGGAATGCGCAGATGCGAAACAGAGAAGCCGCAGAGCCCCGCTTTCGGTTTCGCGCCGCGCCCAGTAGCACCTTCATCGCGAATCTCGCCGCCGGCGCCGGTCGACGCGCCGGGAAACGGCGAGATCGCCGTCGGGTGGTTGTGCGTCTCGACCTTGAACACCGTGTGTGTCAGCTCGTCGCGCACACCGTAGTCGATGCCGACCGCGCCCGCTGGGTGGTCGCTGTGAGGATAGAAGCGCTGCGCAATTCGCCCTTCGAGAACGGCAGAGTTGTCGCTGTACGCGACTACGGTGCCGTGCGGTGCTGCGCGATGCGTCGCGCGGATCATGTCGAACAGCGTCGCGTCCTTCTGTGCGCCGTCGATCGTCCAAGTTGCGTTAAAAATCTTGTGCCGGCAATGCTCGGAATTAGCCTGCGCAAACATCATCAGCTCGACGTCCGTCGGGTCTCGCTGCATGCGCGTAAAAGCATCCAGCAAGTAGTCGACTTCATCGCGCGTTAAAGCGAGCCCCATCTCGACATTTGCCAGCTGCAATGCGTCGCGTCCGTAAGCGATCATCGGAATGGTTTGCATCGGCTTGCCGTCGAGCTCACGAAACAACAGGGCCGGGTCGGTTGCCGGGTCGATGACGCTTTCAGTCATTCGATCATGCAGAACGGAAGCGATGCGTGCGGCAGCGTCGGCGCTCAATGTCTTGCGACCGAGGCCGACCGCGTACAGCGTGCCGCGCTCGATCCGGCGCATAGCTGTGAGCCCGGTATTGTGAGCAATGTCCGTTGCCTTGCTCGCCCAGGGCGAGATGGTTCCCAGTCGTGGAACAACCAGGAAGTGTGCGCCGGCGGTATTGGACTGCCCGGCATCGCCATAGTCCAGCAGTGCATCAAGTCGCGCCCGCTCGGCCGCTTCGAGGGGCCGACTGACGTTAATAAAATGAATGAACCTGCCACTGATCGATGCCGCCGATTTTTCGATCGCGTGGATCGACGCCAGCAGCCGCGCCGCACGGAAAGCCGACAACGCGCCCGGCCCCTGCGCGACAAACGTACTGGACTGGGTCATCTAGCGGGAAAGCGCGCGAACATCGCGCGGATCGTGCGCCTGCCGGGTGACAAGCGTGCGAAATTATAACGGCGCCCCACTTTGCGCACGCGCGCGCGCTTCGCTCACAACGCTAAGCTTGCTGTTGCCAAACTTGGCAGTGTGAGGCGTCTATCACTGCCGGTTTGACTTCCCGGGCTTTCGCCTAGTAGAACTCCGCAATGGCAACTGCTGAATCGACCGATTGTCGGCCCATCACCCGGCTTGATACCGACATCCTCGTGGTAGGCGCGGGCGCGGCCGGAGTCGCAGCGGCAGTCACGGCCGCACGACAGGGCCTGAGGGTCATTGCGGTGGAGCGCTACGGTTTCTGCGGTGGCGGCGCTGTGGCGGGAATGTCCGGCACGATTTGCGGCCTGTACGAAGCGTCGCAGGATCCAGGGTCAAGGCCACTTCAATTGGTGTTCGGTTTTGCCGACGAGTTCGTGCGCCTGATGGAACGCAAGCAGGGTCTGACCGGGCCCGTGCGCTATGGCAAGACGTTCACGCGCGTGCACGATCCGCTGGTATGGCGCGAAGCGGGTGATCATCTGATGATGCAGGCGGGCGTGACGACGTTGTTTCATTCGGTCGTCACCGATGTATTGATGGAAGGCGACCGCGTCGCCGGCG
>DATLOA010000262.1:0-12867 GCA_035536515.1 Burkholderiaceae bacterium
AGCGAAGGGCTGTTGCCGACGCGCGAAGATGTCGGTCACCTGAGATCAGTCGTGCGCTTTGCGTCCACTACGTCTACCGGTGATCGGGCCGAGCTCGCCGCGGTGCCCGAAAACGCTGCGATTTGGCCGCTGGTGACTTCGACGCGCGACAACTGTCTTGGCGCCGAGTGCCCGCGCTTCGGCGACTGCTTCGTCTACAAAGCGCGGCGCGAAGCACAAGCCGCCGACATCGTTGTGGTCAATCACCACCTGTTCATGGCAGACCTCGCCTTCCGGGAGGACTCGATTCGCGATTTCTTGCCGACGGTCAACACTGTGATCCTCGACGAAGCGCATCAGCTGCCGTCAATTGCGGCGGATTTTTTCGGCGCTTCTCTGTCGCTCGCGCAACTGCTCGAAGCCGCGCGCGATGCCCGAGCGCTTGGACTCGCGCGCGCTGCCGATGGTGCTTCCTGGATTACGCTGACGGGCCAGTTTGAGCGCGCGGTGCGCAATCTTCGGCTTGCGCTCGGCAATGTCGGGCTCACTGCGGGATCGCGCACTCCGCTGGAGCGCATCGAGCGGCGCAGCGAGTTGCAGCCTGCCTTCGATCAGCTCGATGCGGCGTGTGCGGCGTTGGAGCGTGCGCTTGAAATCAACCGTGGACGCGACACCGAACTGGATTTGCTGGCCGCGCGGGTTGGCGAGCTGCGACGCGAATCATCCAACTGGAGCCGCGCGCTGAGCAAGCATGCGGACGACGACTCTGGCAGTGAATATGCACCGTCGGTTCGTTGGATCTGGGTGTCCGCTTACGGGGCGCAATTCAACCAGACGCCGCTGGCACCCGGGCTGGCGCTTGCGCGTGCGCGCGCAGCTCAGCCGCAATCCTGGGTTTTGACGTCGGCGACGTTGACGGCGGCAGGCCGATTTGACCATTTTCTGGCAGAGATCGGACTGGAAGATGCAACTACCGCGCGCTGGAGCAGCCCGTTCGATTTTCCGCGGCAAGCGTTGCTGTATCTGCCGCAGTCAATGCCTTCAACTTATGACGCTGACTTTTCGCAGAGTGTTGCGGAAGCAGCCTGGCCGCTGGTGCGGGCGAACGGCGGCCGCGCGTTCATCCTGTGTACGACGCTACGGGCGGTCGACAAAGTGGCAGAGCGCTTGCGGCAGTTAATGGCGCTCGATAACGATGAGCGCTGGGTCGCCCCAAGCTCATCGCGTGCCCTCACGGGGGGCGGGCGCAAAGCGGCCGGGGTCGCAACCGTGCGTGAGCAGCTGCCTTTACTCGTGCAGGGGACGAGCACGCGGCGTGCTTTGATCGAGGCGTTTCGCGGCTCGGGAAACGCCGTACTGGTTGGCAGCATCAGCTTCTGGGAAGGCATCGACATTCGCGGCGATGCGCTCTCGCTGGTAGTCATCGACAAGCTGCCATTCGCTCCGCCGGATGATCCAGTGGTCGAAGCGAAGATTCGCTACTTGCGGAAGGTGGGACGCAACCCGTTCAATGAGTACCAGCTGCCGGAAGCGATCATGCTGATGAAGCAAGGCGTCGGCCGTTTGATCCGCGATGAAACCGATCGTGGGCTGTTGATGATTCTGGACGAGCGCGTGTTGACGAAGCAGTACGGGAAGGTCGTGCTGGCGAGCCTGCCGCCGTTCGGGCGTACGCGCAGCGAAGCAGAGGCGGTGGGGTTTCTAACGCGGGGCCGCGCTTAGCGCTTCGGCTCAACCAACATCAGCGAGCTGTTTGCATCGTTGAGCTGCCGCGTCATCTGCGTCGCTGCAAATACCTGCTTTGGGGATAGTTCAGCGCGAGTACGCGCTCGGCGTCAGCTTGCAGATCCTTCATCTGCAGCGCTTCGTATGAGCGCACGATGATCGACAGCGCCTCCTCGGTCGCGGGAGTCTGCTGAAAATCGCGCACGACGGTTTGTGCGCGCTGGATCGCGGCCAGGTACGCCTTGCGCGTGAAGTAATAACGCGCAACATTAACCTCGGCCTGTCCCTGCGAGTTCGCGAGATAAATCATTCGCGCGCGCGCATCCGGCGTGTATTTACTGTCGGGAAAGCGCGTAATCAGGTCCTTAAACGCATCAAACGCTTCGCGCGCGGCCTTTGCATCTCGCTCCGAAATATCCTGCGCAAGTAATCTGCCCAGAAATCCCAACTCGTCATTGAACGACGCCAGGCCCTTCAAGTAGTACATGTATTCGACGTTTGGGTGATTCGGATACTGGCGGATGAAACGATCGGCGGCCTGAGTCGCCTGCGCGCTCTCGCCTTCCTTGTAGTACGTGTAAGCGATTTCCATCAGCGCCTGCTGTGCATGACGGCCGAACGGGTAGCGCGATTCCAGCTTCTGATACAGCTCGCGTGATCGCTTCCAGCTGCCGTTGTTGAGCTCGACACGGGCCTCGGAGTACAACTTGTCGGGGTCCCACTTGAGTGTTTCGTCGCGGTCGCCCCATTCGATGCCAAACCATCCGCAGCCGCCGAGAGCGGCAACGAAGAAGATCATCGCCAGCGTGGCGACGGTGTGCGCGATGCGTTGCGACCAGTGCGTTTTCATTGAGGAGGACCGTGTTTCAATTGCTCGGCAGTATATCGTTCGACGATGTCGGTTCCACGCTCCGATGCAGGCGAAGGCGACGATGCGAATGATGCATCGCTGCCGCTGACGCTGCGAGTCGACGATAGCCACGCGGGGGAGCGCTTGGACAAGGCACTCGCGAATTTGATTCCGGACGTCTCGCGAAGCCGGCTGCAGCAATGGATCGTCGCCGGGGCAGTGCTCGTCAACGGCCAGGCTGTGATTGCGAGGCACGCGCTGACATTTGGCGACGTGGTGCACATCACACCGCAGCCCGCACCCGATGCCGGTGCGTTTACACCCGAACCGATGCAGCTCGATGTTGTTTTCGAAGACGACGCCATCCTGGTGTTGAACAAGCCGCCGAAGCTGGTTGTGCATCCCGCAGCCGGGCACTGGTCTGGCACGCTGTTAAATGGCTTGCTCGCGTACGCGCCCACGCTGGCCAACGTACCGCGTGCGGGAATCGTGCATCGGCTTGACGCCGACACGTCTGGCTTAATGGTGGTAGCGAAGACGTTGGCTGCGCAAACCGGCCTCGTGCGTCAGTTGCAAGCGCGCAGCGTGACGCGCGAGTATTGGGCCGTGGTTTTGGGTGTGCCGGCAAACCGCGGCGTGATCGATGCCGCGATCGGGCGTGACCCGCGTAATCCGCTGCGCTTTAAGGTGAGCACGACCGAATCGGCCAAGCCCGCGCGTACGCACTACGCGCGCATCAATTCGACGCGTGACGGCGCCGGAATCTCGTGGCTGGCGTGCCGACTCGAAACCGGCCGCACGCACCAGATTCGCGTGCATCTCGAACACGTTGGGCATCCGTTGATTGGCGATCCGCTGTATCGGCGCAAGCTGCCGCCGCGCGGCGACGATTCGAGCTGGAACGCGTTCGATCGTCAGGCGCTGCACGCATCCCGGTTGAGTCTGGCTCATCCAATGACCCATGCGCGTTTGACGTGGTTTCAACCCCCGGCACCCGATCTCGCCCGACTGATGCATGAGCTTGGCTTCGGTCCGCTCGACGTGCCGAGCGAAGTGTTCGGATGAGTGTTCACTGGATTCATCCGGATTGGCCAGCACCTGCGAATGTGCGGGCCTTGATTACGACACGCGCCGGCGGCTCGTCGCGCGGACCGTACGGAGCGCCTCCGCTAGATAGCGACGGCATGAACGTCGGGTTTGCGAGCGGCGATGATGTAGCTGACGTTACCGCGAATCGCGCGCTGTTGCGTGCCGCACTGCCGGCCGATCCCCGCTGGCTGAATCAGGTGCACGGCTCCACAGTCGTTGACGCCGCGCAGATGCAATCGGGTGCGGTTGCAGACGCCTCGTTTGCCGATGCGCCCCACGTAGTGTGTGTGGTGTCGATCGCGGATTGCATGCCCGTGCTGTTCGCCGACGCGTCAGGGCGATGTGTCGGTGTCGCACACGCTGGATGGCGCGGGCTCGCGGCGGGTGTGATTCAGGCGACGGCGCGAGCGATGCGCGAGCGTCTCGATAATCCACGCGCAGAACTACTCGCCTACCTAGGGCCGGCGATTGGACCGGCGCACTTCGAAGTCGGTGCCGAGGTGCGAGATGCAATGCAAGCGAATCTGCCCAAAGCTCGACGCGCGTTCGCAGCGCTATCCGGGGGCAAATATATTGCCGATCTATTCGCTCTTGGGCGGCAAGCGCTCGATCAAGCCAGCGTCACTCGTGTTTACGGCGGGCTTGACTGCACGTTCAGCGATCCGGCACGGTTTTACAGCTTCCGCCGCGATAGGACGACCGGGCGCCACGCGGCGCTCATTTGGCGCGTTTGACCAGCGCTCCTGCGGTGCGGAGAATCCGTGCCTAGGAGACACCAATGCCAACATTGACCACGACACCAGCCCGCCGCCGCACTCGGTCGAAGGCTCCACGCGCGCGCCGCGCCAACAAATCGTCGCCCGACGCGTCGTCACTTATGCCCGCGGCGCCGAGCGCATCCAAAGACTCGATAACTGCGTCGTATGCGCTGCCGCCATCGGCAGATCAGCTGATGCAGCTGCAGCAGGAGTATCTGACGCAGGTTGCTTCACTGTGGACTGACTTCTTTCAGAATCCGGCGAAGTCGTCAGAGCCGATTGCTGATTCGCGTTTTTCCGATCCGGCGTGGCAGAGCAATTCGCTCGCGTCGTTTTACGCGCGCGCCTACCTGCTGAATTCGAATTTCCTGGGCCGCCTTGCCGACTCGGTGGACGCTGATCGCAAGACCAAACAGCGCGTGAAGTTCGCAGTATCCCAATGGGTCGATGCCGCGTCACCGTCTAATTTTTTGGCGACCAATCCGAAAGCCCAGCAGACCCTGCTCGAATCGCGGGGTGAAAGCCTGAAGTCGGGTCTCGATAACCTGATGAAAGACATGCAGCGCGGTCGAATTTCGCAGACCGATGAGACCGCGTTCGAAGTTGGCCGCAATGTCGCCACCAGCGAAGGCCGGGTCGTTTTCGAGAACCCGCTGTTCCAGCTGATTCAGTACAAGCCGTTGACTGCGAAGGTTTACGCGCGGCCCTTCGTACTCGTGCCGCCATGCATCAACAAGTACTACATCCTCGACTTGCAGCCCGAGAATTCATTTATTCGGCACGCGGTGCAGGGCGGCCACACGGTGTTCGTCGTGTCGTGGAAGAACCCGCACGAGCCGGAAGCAAAACTCACGTGGGATGATTATCTCGAGCGTGGTGCGATCGAATCGATTCACGTCGCGCAGCAGATCAGCGGGCAGAAGCAGGTCAACGCGCTCGGCTTTTGCGTTGGCGGCACGATTCTCGCAACAGCAATTGCGGTGATGATCGCGCGCGGCGAGTCCCCGGTGTCGAGCCTGACGATGATGACGGCGCTGCTCGACTTCGAAGACCCCGGCATGCTCGATCTGTTCATCGACGAGCATCAGGTTCGGCAGCGCGAGAAATCGCTGGGTAAGGGCGGGTTGATGCCCGGCCGCGATCTCGCAATCACGTTCAACAATCTGCGCTCGAACGATCTGGTGTGGAATTACGTCGTCAACAACTACCTGCAGGGCAAGCAGCCGCCTGCATTTGACCTGCTGTACTGGAACGGCGACAGCACCAATCTGCCGGGACCGATGTACGCCTGGTACCTGCGCAACATGTACCTGGAAAACAATCTGCGTGTTCCGGGCAAGCTCGTCTGCTGCGGCGAGCGTATCGATCTGGGTTCGATCAAGGTGCCGACGTACGTGTTCGCGGCACGCGAAGATCACATCGTGCCGTGGAAGGCCGCGTATGCGTCGGCGCGTCTGTTGCCCGGAAGGGGCAAGGGTGGCGTTCGCTTTGTGCTGGGCGCCAGCGGCCATATCGCGGGCAGCATCAATCCGCCGTCAAAGAACAAGCGCAGCTACTGGACCCGCGCCAGCACGAACCTGCCTGCCGAACCCGAAGAGTGGCTGGTTGCAGCGGAAGAGCAGCCCGGCAGTTGGTGGACCGATTGGAGCAAGTGGCTCGCACAATTCGGCGGCGCGCAGAAAACCGCGCCGAAGAGTTTCGGCAACAGGAAGTTCAAAGTCATCGAGCCCGCACCGGGCCGTTACGTACAAGAAAAAGCTTAAGGAGCGTTTGCATGTCCAATGCAGTCATCGTTGCGGCAGCGCGCACGCCGGTCGGCAAGTTCGGCGGTTCGCTGGCGAAGATTCCGGCGTCCGATCTCGGCGCGATTGTGATCAAGGAAGTGCTGAAGCGCGCCAATGTGAAGGGCGAGCAGGTCGATGAAGTGATCATGGGTCAGGTGTTGACTGCAGGCGTCGGGCAGAACGCTGCACGTCAGGCGGTCATCAAGGCCGGGCTGCCGGTAACGGT
The DNA here is from genome assembly GCA_035536515.1 of Burkholderiaceae bacterium. GTDB lineage: Bacteria > Pseudomonadota > Gammaproteobacteria > Burkholderiales > Burkholderiaceae_F > JACCZX01. The sequence continues at coordinate 6,412 of DATLOA010000262.1, forward strand.
TCCTGCGACGACGATCAACAAGGTGTGTGGCTCGGGGCTGAAAGCCGTAATGCTGGCGGCACAGGCGATCGCCAATGGTGATGCCGAGATCGTCGTTGCCGGCGGACAGGAAAACATGAGCGCATCGCCGCACGTGATGCAGGGCTCGCGGGATGGTTATCGGATGGGCGACGCGAAGATCGTCGACAGCATGATCGTCGATGGGCTCTGGGACGTTTACAACCAGTACCACATGGGGATCACTGCAGAGAACGTCGCCAAGGAGCACAACGTGGACCGCGCGACGCAGGATCAATTTGCACTCGCTTCGCAGCAGAAGGCCACAGCCGCGCAGGACGCCGGGCGCTTCAAGGAAGAAATCGTCGCGGTGCCAATCCCGCAGCGAAAGGGCGATCCGATTTCATTCGATGCGGACGAGTACATCAATCGCAAAACCAACGCCGAAGCGCTGTCGGGATTGAAGCCCGCGTTCGACAAGCAGGGCAGCGTGACGGCAGGGAACGCGTCGGGCTTGAACGACGGCGCGGCGGCGTTGCTTGTGATGTCGGAAGCGAAGGCTAAGGAACTCGGGCTAAAGCCGCTGGCAACGATCAAAGCTTTTGCGTCGGTGGGAGTTGATCCCAAGCTGATGGGAATGGGACCCGCGCCAGCATCGCGCAAGGCGTTGAAGAAAGCGGGCTGGACGGCCGACCAGGTTGATCTGATGGAGATCAACGAAGCGTTTGCTGCACAGGCGTGCGCGGTCAACAAGGACATGGGCTGGGATAACGAGAAAATGAGCGCCAAGATCAACGTCAACGGCGGCGCGATCGCGCTTGGGCATCCGATCGGCGCGTCGGGTGCGCGCATTCTGGTCACACTGCTGCATGAGATGAAGCGGCGCGACGCGAAGAAGGGTCTAGCCGCTCTGTGCATCGGCGGCGGCATGGGAGTCGCGCTCGCGGTCGAACGCTGATTGCGAACTAGGTTGCTCGGTCGGTTTGCCGCAGACCAGGATCTTCGCGCCGCGGGTCATACCACAGTCCCATCTGCTCGCGGCGCTTGATCATGTTGCCGCCGCTCAGCGCCGCGCGCACGATGATGCCAAGCACTTCGAAGCCGGAGTAGGTGCGCAGCTTGCGGCCGGACGTCAGCACTGATTCACGCAGGATCACGAAGCGGCCGATTTTTTTTAGCGCCACGCTGAGCGCAATCTCTTCCGCTCCGAACAGGCGCTCGTCAAAGCCACTCGCCGCGTCGAATGCGGAACGCGTGCAAAATACAAAGCACCCCGCCGCCAGCCGCATCCATCGCATCATCGCCGTGAGACAGGGGGTCAATACCCTGGCGTAGAGCGGAATGCGCCCGTCGAAACGCACGGTGGCGCCGCCGCCCACCGCGCCTGCGGCCACAGTGTCCAGCGCTCGGTGCAACACCGCTTCGTTGATCAGCGTGTCGGCATCGACGAACACGAGCATCTCGCCGGTTGCTGCGCGAGCGCCCGAATTACGGGTCGCTGCGATCTGGCGATGCTGCACTGACACGACGCGCGCGCCCAAATCGGCTGCAACTTGACCAGTGTGATCGGTTGATGCGTCGTCGGCGACGATGATCTCGTACTCGATTGCGCACGCCGCCGCAGCTTGATGTATCGCACACAGGGTTGCCGACAGCAACAGCTCCTCGTTGTGCGCGGGAACCACGAAGGAGACGGCATGCGGTGTCATCGAGTGAGCATAGAGTCGCCATACGCAGGCGGCAGCGCTTAGGTACACCCCGAATGGTGTCTAATTGCCGAAAACAACGAGGAGACAGACATGGCAAGACTGGCATATGTGACCGGCGGCATGGGCGGCATCGGTACCGCAATCTGCCGCAAGTTTCACGACGCCGGCTACAAAGTGATCGCCGGCTGCGGGCCGACCCGCGACCATGCAAAGTGGCTCGCCGAGCAGAAAGCAGACGGCTACACGTTTTTTGCTTCGGTGGGCAACGTCTCCGATTGGGACTCGACCAAGACGGCGTTCGAGAAGGTCAAATCGGAGCATGGCGTGGTCGACATTCTCGTCAACAACGCGGGCATCACACGTGACGGCGTCTTCCGCAAAATGTCGGTCGACGACTGGCGTGCGGTGATCGACACCAATCTGAACAGCATGTTCAACGTTACCAAGCAGGTGATCGACGGCATGCTCGACAAAGGGTGGGGCCGCATCATCAATATCGCGTCGGTCAACGGCGAAAAAGGCCAATTCGGTCAGACGAATTATTCGGCCGCAAAGGCGGGCATGCACGGGTTCTCGATGGCGCTTGCGCAGGAAGTTGCCAGCAAGGGCGTCACGGTCAATACAGTATCGCCCGGGTACATTGCGACCGACATGGTGATGGCGGTGCGCGAAGACGTGCGCGAAAAAATCATCCAGACAATTCCGGTCAAACGTCTCGGCAAAGCCGAGGAAATCGGCTCGATCTGCGTCTGGCTGTCGGGCGATGATGCGGGCTTTACCACCGGCGCGGAGTTCTCGTGCAACGGTGGATTGCACATGGGTTAGGGTGTGACCCAATCACGAAAGGTCGCATTGGTCACGGGGGCGGGAAGCGGCATCGGCCGTGCCGTCGCGGTGACGCTACTGAAAAACGGATTTGACACGGTGCTTGCCGGCCGCCGGCTCGATGCGCTCGAAGGCACGGCGAAGCTTGCGGCCGGCGCCAGCGGCGAATCGCTCGTCGTAGCGGCCGACGTCGGCGATCCGCAAGCCGTCGATGCGTTGTTTGCAAAGCTGCAGCAACGCTTCGGGCGACTCGATGTGTTGTTCAACAACGCCGGTACCGGCGCGCCTCCGGTGCCGCTGGAAGATTTGACCTACACGCAATGGAAGTCGGTGGTCGATGCGAACCTGACCGGCGCGTTCCTGTGCACTCAGGGCGCGTTTCGTTTGATGAAGTCGCAGGATCCGCGCGGCGGCCGCATCATCAACAACGGTTCGATCTCCGCGCACGCGCCGCGGCCGAACTCTGCTCCATATACCGCTACCAAGCACGCAATCACCGGCCTCACGAAATCGTCGTCGCTGGACGGCCGTAAGTACGACATCGCCGTTGGCCAGATCGATATCGGCAACGCACTGACGGACCTCGCCGCACGAATGGCGCAGGGCGTCCCCCAGGCACATGGCGCGATTGCAGTTGAACCGCTGATGGACGTGCAGCACGTCGCGAATGCGGTTCTTCATATGGCAAGCCTTCCGCTCGACGCCAACGTGCTCACCATGACGGTGATGGCGACCAAGATGCCGTTCGTCGGCAGAGGGTAGCCGACGCGCGCAGGGCTGCGGGCGAATGACCGGCTGTCGCTCTGCCGACACTCAATTCGCGGTCACATTTGCGGCGCGCACCACGACGCGCCATCGCTCGAGCTCGCTCCGGAGAAAACGGTCCGCCGCTTCGGGCGAGTTACCAATGATTTCAGAGCCGGCATCTAGAAGCCGCTGCCGAATCTCGGGAATCAATAGCGTTTTGACGATCTCAGTATTCAGACGGTTGATGATTTCGCGTGGCGTAGCCGCAGGTGCGACAAAGCCAAACCACGCAACCGTCTCAAAGTCGGGCACCGCGGCTTCCGCAACCGAAGGAACGTCAGGCAGCAGCGGATGGCGCTTTGCGCTGGATACGGCAAGGGGACGCAGCTTCTCCGACTTGAAGTGCGGCATCAGCGCAACGATGTTATCGAACATGATCTGGATTTGCCCGCTGAGCAAGTCGACGTGTGCAGGTGCTGAGCCTTTATATGGCACGTGCACGATATCGATACCCGTGTCGCGCTTGAACTTTTCTCCTGTCAGGTGATGCGACGTGCCCACTCCCGCTGAACCGAAGCTGACTTTTCCGGGGTTGGCTTTCGCGTAATCGATTAGCTCTCGTACCGTCTTGGGTGGAAAGTTCATGTTCGCGGCCAGTGCCAGCGGCGAGTGCGTAACAACCGTAACCGATGCGAAGTCCTTGCCGGTATCGTATTTCAGGTTTGGATAAACCCAGGCGCTGACCGGGAGCGCTGCCGTGGACATCAGCAACGTGTAGCCGTCGGGCGCAGAGCGTGCGACGAACTCAGCGGCGATCGTGCCTCCGGCCCCAGTCTTGTTTTCGACAACAAATGGCTGCCCCATCGACTGCGTCAGCCGTTCTGAAATGAGACGAGCAATAATGTCAGACGTGGTACCTGGCGCAAACGCTGCAATCACTTTGACTGGCCGCGCCGGATACGACTGAGCCGAAACACTGCCCGCGAACGCGGCCAGCAAGATCAGAAGTGCAGAAACGAGTCGTGTCATGTGCAAGTCCTTAGGGGTTCGCTTACAAAACCAGTGTTGGGGAGACGATGAAGTTGCGGCCGCGCACGCCTTGCGTTGCATTGAGCACCATCGCCTGCGCATCCGATTCGGTCACTCCGTAGGCGCCAAAATCGGTCGGTACGCCCAACGCGTGCAGGAACTCCGCTAGCTTTTGCGGCGCGTCGGCGAGCTCGCCGAATATCCGAGCGAGCACCGCGTCACGTTCGGGGTCAATGCCGAGCGCCTTCTGCAGCACCATCGGAAGCGTGAACGAGCACGCGATCCCATGCGGCAGGCCGAATCGAAGCGTCATCTCGTACGAGATCGAATGCGCCAGCGCGGTTTTCGTATTCGAGAATGCGAGTCCGGCGTTCAGTGCAGCGAGCGCCATGCGCGCACGCAATCCGGGGTTGGGAAGGTCCTTCATCAATGCTGGAAGCGCAGCAAGAACTTCGCGCGCGGCCGCGACCGCAAAGTTGTCTGAAATCGGATTGGCGTTGATATTCCAGATCGACTCGAGTGCGTGTGATAACGCGTCGAGGCCGCTTTGCAGCGTCACCGACGCAGGCAACGTCAGCATCAGGTTCGGATCGACGATTGCCGCTTCGGGCCAGGTCTGCGGAAGATGCAGCGAATGCTTCTTGTTGGCGGTGCGATCCCAGATAGTGGCCCACGGCGTCACTTCACTGCCCGTACCCGCGGTGGTGGGAACTGCGATCAGCGGTTTCGCGCGATGCGGCACAAACGTGCCTCCGGTTGCCAGCAAATTGATCAACTCCTGAAACGTTCCGCTGGCAGTGCCCACCATCAATGCTTTTGCGCTGTCGATCGCACTGCCTCCGCCGACAGCGACAAGCGCATCAACACTACCGTGCTCACGCCAAAAACGTTCATACATCGCGGTCAGAAAGCGAACGTCCGGGTTCGGTTCGATTTGATCTTCAACCGCGCGCAAGCGCGCGCCCAGCAATCCGCGCAATCGCGTCACCAGACCCAAGCCTTCGGCTTCCGGAAAGGTCACCAGCACAACGCTGCGTCCAGCCAACACCTTGGGCAGCGCTTCAACGCTGTCCGCGCCGGCGGTGATTGCGACCGGGTTGTGATACGCAAACCGCATGGGTCTAGGTGGCGCCTTCCTGAATCCACGCGCGCAGCTTGCTCGACACATAATCCGCCGTCATCACCATCACGATGATGACCAGGATGCACATGGCGGTGTCGTTGTACTGAAACAGCTTCATGCTGCCGACCAGCTCGAAGCCGATGCCGCCGGCGCCGACCATGCCGAGCACCGTAGCTTGCCGAAGATTCGTCTCGAAGCGATAAAGACTCACGGCTATCCATGCGGTGAACACTTGCGGAATGACGCCGAATACCACCGTCTGAATCGGGCCGGCGCCGGTCGCGCGCAGCGCCTCGATCGGCCCCTGGTCGATCTCTTCGATCGATTCTGCGAAAAACTTGCCAAGCATTCCCGCGCCATGAATCGCGAGCGCAATTACGCCAGCGAACGGTCCGAGGCCCACCGCAGCGACGAACACCAGCGCGAGAATGATTTCGTTGATGCCGCGACCGACGTTGAATACCTGGCGCATTGCGTGGAACACCAGCCCGTTGCGCGCAATGTTGCGAGCCGCAAAAAAGCACAGCGGCACAGCGAGCATGATTGCGAATAAGGTTCCCCAGATCGCGATCTGGACGGTTTCCAGCGCGGGCTTGACCAGCCTCCCAAGAAACTCCCAATTCGGCGGAAACATGCGCGAAAGGAAGTCGACGATCCAAGGCCCGCCTTTGACAAGCTCGTTAAGGCTCAACTCACTGCCGCGTGCCGCCCACCACAGCACGCCGATCACAATCGGTGCCGCAATCGCGTACTGCCACCAACCGAACGCGCCTGACGGCCGCGCAACCAACAGCCGGTAATTCCCCATCGCAATCATGCGTCCTCCATGGCCCAGCCTTTGAGTTGAGGGCCCGTATGAGGCGCGGGCTTAGGCGCATCGTCAGTACCTGCGTCGCGCGCCGGATAGATTTTTTGCAGCACGTCGTCGGTCAACTCAGCAGGCGACCCGACGAACACGACGCGGCCGGCCGATACACCCACGACGCGCTGGGCAAATTCGCGCGCGTATTCCACCTGATGCAGGTT
>DATLOA010000263.1:0-3791 GCA_035536515.1 Burkholderiaceae bacterium
CTGGGTTGCCTTACTTTGCTGCGTTCTTCGGCGTCTCGCTATTGCTGCTGACGACGTGCCTCGCGCTCTACGTTTTGATAACGCCGTATCCGGAAATCAAGTTGATCCGCGAAGGCAACGCGGCGGCCGCTGCAAGCCTGGGCGGCGCCATCGTCGGCTTCGCGCTGCCGCTGGCGAGCGTGGTGGTCAACAGCGTCTCGCTGCTCGACATGCTGCTGTGGTCCGCGGTCGCGCTGATAGTGCAATTGATCGCGTTCGCCGGTGTACGGCTGATGGTGCCGGCGATAGGGCGTCATGTGCGCGAAGGCCAGGTTTCGAGCGGGATTTTTTTGGGTGCGGTCGCGATAGCGCTCGGGCTGCTCAATGCTGCGTCAATGACGTATTAGTTACCAGAGGACCGTTTGGGGACCCATGATGAAGGTTTTGCAAAGCGCCTTAATTTTGGGAGTCGTCGTTACCTGCGGTGGGTGCGTGTCAATCCCGCCCGAGGCAAGATATCCGGAGATTTCTAATGACGTGCCGGCCGCGACGATTGTCAATCAGGGAGCAGTAGGTGGCTCAACGACGACCTGTCAGCTTCCCGCAGCAAACCGTGTTTGCCGCGCGGCATTGATGCGAATCGATAACAAGGTGGCACCCACGATCATGGGATCTGAAAATCGGGTCGAGCCGGGAGTTCGAACGATCATGATCCTTTGTACATTTCACGAAGGTCTCCCTGCGTTTCTCGGATCATCAAGAGGCACTATTTCATCTTACGAAGTGGCCCTTGAAGCGAACCGCAGCTATTACGTGAGAGGGGTTATGAAAGATGGCGCGTGTGCTGCGTGGCTGGCCGAGAGTGAAAATGGAGAAATGCTAGGAAGGATCGTTCCGTTTCAACCGGCGTTGGGCGCTCCAACGCAAAAGTAGGAGCGCCACGCGCTTGCGATCGCGCAACGGCACGCGCGTAATCTCATTTTTTTCATTAAGGAGAATAGCGATGGCAAATCATGTGAAAAAAGCGCAGCCGCCCGGCTATCACACCGTAACTCCCTACATGGCGCTTCGCGACTGCGCCGCCGCGATCGAGTTTTATCGGCGTGCGTTCGGCGCGGAAAAAGTGATGCAACTTGACATGCCCGACGGCAAGATCGCGCACGCCGAGATTCGCATTGGCGATTCGACGGTGATGTTGTCGGAAGAAAACGAGGAATGGGGCAACAAGAGTCCGGCCACGTTAGGCGGCTCTCCGATGTTCCTGATGATCTACGTACCCGACGTCGATGCGGCGTTCAAAAAGGCCATCGCTGCCGGAGCAAGCGAAGTGCGGCCTGTAGCCGACCAGTTCTATGGCGACCGCTCAGGAACGCTGAGAGATCCCTACGGCTATCAATGGACGTTGTCGACGCACATCGAAGACCTTTCACAGGAAGAAGTGCAGCGCCGCATGGAAGCCGAATTCAGCCAACAGTCGGCCGTGTAAGCGTGGAGGCAGAGCAATTGCATCGCGGCCGGTTGATCGGGTCGGCAACAACATCGAAGCGGTGTATCACGGCCCCGCGCAGAGATCGGCCGAGACGGTCATAGTGACTTTCTAGAAGGACCGAAACAGCGTACGCGCCGCGTCAATACAATCGGCGCGTGCAACCGCTCGAACCCGAAGTCATTCCAACCGAACCTCTGCAAACGCCCTGGGCCCCGTTACGCAGACCGGTGTTTCGGCTGTTATGGGGCACGTGGCTGACTGCAAACATCTGCATGTGGATGAACGAGGTCGCGTCGGCCTGGCTGATGACGACGCTGACCACTTCGCCGGTGATGGTCGCGTTGGTGCAGTCGGCGTCGGTATTGCCGGTGGTGCTGTTCGGCTTGCCGAGCGGTGCGCTGGCCGATATTTTGAACCGGCGGCGCTGGTTCATGTTCACGCAGTTCTGGGTTGCCGCCAATGCGCTGATTCTGTGCGTCGTGCTGGCCGCGGACGCGATGACGGCGCCGCTGCTGCTCGCGCTGACGTTCGGCAACGGCATCGGGCTTGCGATGCGCTGGCCAGTTTATTCGGCGATCGTGCCGGAGCTCGTATCACGTGCAGAGTTGCCGACCGCGATTGCGCTCAATGGCATCGCGATGAACACGTCGCGCATCATCGGGCCAATTGTCGCGGGCACGTTGATCGCGAGCCTGGGCACCGGCTACGTGTTCCTGCTGAACGCTGCGCTCTCGCTGGTGGCCGGCTTCGTCATCATGCGCTGGCAACTCGCTCCGAAGGCGAGCGTGCTTCCGGGCGAGCGATTCTTTGGAGCGATGCGCGTTGGATTTCAGTACGTCGCGCAATCGCTTCAACTACGTGCGATCTTGCTGCGTATTGCAATTTTCTTCCTGCAGTCGACAGCGCTGATGGCGCTGCTGCCGCTGGTGGCCAAGCGCATGCCCGGCGGCGGCGCCTGGACCTACACGTTTCTGCTCGCCTCGCTCGGTCTGGGCGCGATTGCCACTGCGTTTTTCCTGCCGCGCTTGCGTGTGCTGATCACGCGCGACCGGCTGCTGCGTGACGGCACACTGCTGCAAGCGGCGGCAATGGTGGCGGTCGGGTTTGCACCCAATGTGTGGATAGCGGTGCCGGCGATGCTGGTGGCCGGCGCCACCTGGCTCGCGGTCGTCAATACTTTGACGGTGGCATCACAGCTGTCGCTGCCCGATTGGGTGCGTGCGCGCGGCATGTCGATCTACATGATGACGATGATGGCAGCCACGTCAGCAAGCGCCGCGGTATGGGGGCAGGTGGCCAGCATGATCGACGTGCCGTGGACGTTCGCTGCTGCGGCGGCGACGGGAATCGTGCTGTTTCTGCTGTTGGGACGCATGCACGCAATACAGGCGGAGCCGCAGGACCTAACGCCGGCGCGAATTTTGAAAGAGCCGGTGCCGGCGTTTCCCGTCGAACACCAAAAGGGACCGGTGATGGTGACGGTCGATTATCAGATCGATCCAATGCGTGCGCCGGAGTTCACAGCGGTGATGCGCGAGAGCCGCGCCAATCGTCTGCAGATGGGCGCATTGTCGTGGGGGCTTTTTCACGACACCGGCGCGCCAGGTCATTACATCGAGTACTACCTTGACGAGTCGTGGGCCGATCATCTGCGGCGCTTCGATCGCTTCACCGCGGCCGACGTCGAATTGCGCGAGCGGCGCTATGCGTTTCACATCGGCGCCGAGCCGCCGAAGGTCACGCGCTCGATCGCAGAGTCGCTCGGGGAGATTTAACGGGAGGCATCATGCGCATCGAACCCTGGAGACCGGCGCTTGCGCCGCGCGACGCCGAGCTGGTGGCAGCAATTGAAACGCGGCGCGGCGGCGCGCTGCTCAACCTCGACCGCATGCTGTTGTGGTCGGAGCCGCTGGCGCGCGGATGGAATGTTTATCTGCGTGCGCTGCGGCAGGAGATTTCGCTGTCGCCGTTTGTGCGCGAGCTTGCGATATGCGTCGTTGCGCGGCTCACCGGTGCCGACTATGAGTTCCACCATCATGCGCCGGAGTTGAAAAGGGCGGGCGCCACCGATGCGCAACTGGCAGCGCTCGACGATCCGGACGCAGCTGCGGCGAGCGATCAGTTCGACGAGCTGCAGCGCGACGTGATTCGATTTGCCATCGCCAGCACGCGCAGCGTTCAGATTCCGGATTCGATATTCGATTCGCTGAAGCAGCGCATGTCGTCAACCGAAGTCGTCGAGCTGGCTGCCGTGACCGCCGCTTACAACATGGTCGCGCGCTTTCTGGTCGCGCTGCAGATCACGCCTGAAGCGTAGACGCTC
>DATLOA010000264.1:0-5730 GCA_035536515.1 Burkholderiaceae bacterium
TTATCGGTATCGCGCTGACCCATCAGGCAAAAGTATTCAGGCAGTGCGACCACTTGTGCGCCGCCGTCGGCGGCTTGAGCGATCAGCGCGGCGGCGGCGCGCAGGTTCTGTTCCACCTCGGTTGTCGAAACCATTTGCACACCGGCAACGCGTACCGTCGATTTCATTTGGTTGCCTCCACGTCCGCAGCGGCAACGCGACCGCGGCGCGTGATTGCCGGATCGGTCCAAGTGCCCGCAATGTCGTATTCGAGCGCAAACGCTATCGACAGCGGATTGCGCAGCACATATTGTGCGAGAAACGCACCGAGGCCGAGGATTGGGTTGGCGACCCCGAGCGCGAGCGCGGCCGTGCTTGCATCGATCTCGGGCAGCACCACTAGATGCAGCTGCTGCGTTTCGTTGCGCAAGTTGATGGTGCCCGACATCAGCGCCGAAGCGCTCGCGCCTGCCATTCGAAAGTTGCTGGTAGACATCAGGCCCTGCGCTACGGTGGCGTCCGCCCGTATTGATTTGTACGCGAAGCCTTCCGAAAACTGTCGCCCGCCGTCGAACAGCAGTGTGCGCGATAAGGATTGCAGCGAAAGCAGGCTCAGCAAACGCGCTGCGTTGCCGGTGTCGACCTTTAGAAACCGACCGTCATCGAGGCTCAGCGCCAGCTTGCCGGACAATGTTGCGTAATCGATATCGAGCGGCGATCCGAGCCACTCTACATCGCCCTCCAGCGCACCTTGACCGGCCGCCATCGCGCCTGCAAAGCCCAGGCGACCGAGCGTTGCACCTGCGTCGCGCGCATCGAGCTTGAAACTCATCTTCGCGAGCCGCGCTTTGCCGCTTGCTGCAGGCGCCCATTCGCCCGTCGCGGAAAATTTCATGTCGGCGTTCGTAATGTCGAAGCGCCGCACCCTCCATGTTGGTGCACTCGCTGCGCCGACGTTCTGCGCCAATAAGTCCAGCCGTCCGAGTTTCAAGTCAGACAACTCAAACTGCTCGGCCGCGATGTCCAGGGCAGGTAATTCGCGCCGCGGTGAATTCAGTGCTTCCACCACTTCACTCTTGCGCGCGGCGGGAATCGACAAGCGCGACAGGCGCGCGGTAATTTGCTCGGGCTTCCAGCCCACGTACCCGGCAACGCCGTCGGAGACGATGTTGGCGTCAAATCCGCCGTCCGCAGTGCGCGATGCACCGAGGGTCACGTTCCGAAACGTGCGGCCCATTAGCACTAACTCCGGTGTGCGAACCGCAAGCAGATCGATTGCGGGGCTCGTACTCGTCGCCGCCGGCGTCGCCGCAGCCGGCTTCGGCGTCAATTCGCCGCCGCCGAAAAAAGACGACCACGCTTCGATGTCCAGGCGTGGCACGGTCGCCAGCACCAGCATGCCGCTTTCGGGCAAGTTCGCGGGCTCGTTTAGCGCAATCACGCCGCGCGTGATACGTAGCTCACCACGCTCGCGGCGGCGCTCGACGCGCACGGCGAGCACTTTGCCTGCGGCAACACGCCACTCGTCGTTCTCGCCGATCGGAGTGCGCTCAATGCGCAGCGGCAGCGACTCCTGTGCCGTCTTGCGCAGTGGTGCAATGCCGTCAATCGCGATGCCGATCAGATCGCTTTCGATTCTGAATTCCAGCGCAGGCTTCAGCGTCAGCGTCGCGGAATAGCCCGCCTGACCTTGCGATCGATCGAGCAGCTGCTGTACCGGGCTCAGGCTGACCGCGCGCCGCAAGGCCGGAACCGTCGCAATGCCGGTCATCGTGAACATGGGTTGGCCATCCGGCTGCGTGCTCGCTTCGATCCGGCTCTGCCCACCCAGGACCGTTGCATTCAGGCTAGTGTTTCGCACACCCGTCTCGCTGAAGTTGAGCGTGCCGGTAACGCGCGAAAATGGCGGCACGTCGGCCAGCTGCACATCGTTATTGGCGAAATGTAGGGTGCCCGTTACTTTGGCATCGGCCGCGTGCTGCAGCGGAATTGCAAGCCGCAAATCGAGTTTTGCATTACCTGTTGCTTCGGCGTTGGTTGTCACGCCACCGATCCAGCGCACCACCGGGCTCGTGTTTACGTATCGCACCATGTCAACCAGTGGACCCTCGGCAACGCCGTGCACATCGAGCGTGGTGTTGCGCATGAAATTCGGAATGCGCGCGATCACATTGGAAAGCTTCGCGCCGTAGACGGTGACGCGCTGTGCAGTGACCGTCATCGAGCCGCGGTCCAGCACGAAATCGGCATCGATGTCTTTCAGTAGCGGCCATCTGCGCGCCGCTTCAGCCGATTGTTCGCCTTGAATCTTGGCGGGATGCACGTCGAGTGACGCTTCCGTTACGCGCGCAGCAATGCGAAACTCGGAATCGCGCTCGCCTTCGAATGGAAATCGCGCAAGGTCACCCTTGATGCGAACAATGCCGTCGCTAACGCCGCCGGACACTAGAGCGTGTTGCAGCCATTCGAGTGTCGCCCCGCCTGCGACAAGCGGAACGTAACGGTGGACGGCGGACGCATGCAGCCGTGCAACGCGCGAGGTGAGGTCGAGCCAGCCAGGGCCTTTGTCGCTTGCCGCACGATAGATGCCCGAAGCTTCCAACTCGATCTCGGCGCTGGACGCCGCGGCCGACTCGATGCGTACCTCGAGCGCTGGAGCCGACTTCCAGCGTGCCGACGCATTGAGTTTCGCAAGCTTGATGCGCGGCTCGGCCAGCACGCCGGGTAGCGTCAGTGTGGCGTCCGTCGAGGCAAGTTGCAGTACGCCGGCGCCATCGGCGATGTCGATGCTGCCGCTCAGGTTTTCAAATCCCGGCAACCCGATTGCGTGCTTGCCGACTTGATTCTGGTGCGAGCCCGCGGGCTGCGCGGCGCTTACCAGCCTTTCGAACCGCGTTTTCAGCGTCAGCGTTTTTAGCTCCGGCACAGGCCCCGGCCAGCTTGCGGTGACGTTGAGCAGCGTGCCGGCAATTGCGTGCTTGCTCACGGTTTCGCGCACCTCGTGTGACTCGCGCAAAATCGGCGTGTGCGTCGCGAGCCATGCGAGCGTTTGAATATCAACGCGGTTCGCCTGCACCTGTGTACGCGCCGGTTCTGCACCCTTTGCGCGCGTCGTGCGCACCTTGAAGTCGAGCGGGGCAATCGTCTGCTTTGACGCAGTGACCAGCGCGAGCCTGCTGGCTTCGAGCTCCTGTCCGCCAGTACCGTCGTCGGTGCCCCAAACGCGCTGAGTGACCCGGCCCTGCAGCGAATCAAGCGTAAGCGGCTCGAGGTTCTGTGCCAACGTAATGCTGACATTGGTCAACGCAATATCGGCGACCACGCGCGCGAGCCGCGCATGATCAAACGTAACCCAGCTGCGCACCGCGCCCTGCGCGTGTTTGATGCTTACGGGCACCTCGAACGTGCGCGCCAGTGCTGCAAGATCGGCGTAGTCGACTGCGACAAAGACTTCGCCGCTCCAGCGTTTGTAATCTGACGGCCGCGCAAACGGAGCATGGCGAAAGCGCGCGCGCACGTCGATCGGGCCGGCTATCGCGGAGGTTGGCTGTGCCTGCAATCCCATGATGTGCGAGCCGAACACGTTTTCAAGCTGAAGATTGACGTGCGTGAGCTCAAAGTCGGTCGGCGTGACGGATGTATTCGTAAAGCGGCGATCGATGTAGCGGATGCGCGCATCGCGAAGCACGACCTCGCCCTGCGCGAGAATCCAGTCGGACGCACCCCCGTCTTCGCCTTTTTCATTCGGATCGAATACGAAGCCGCCGACGGAAATTCGATCGCCGGGCAGACGCACGACGTCGAGGTCCAGAGACTCAATCCGCAGCTCGGAGAAGCGCGGCTCGAATGTGAGGGCCGTAAACCACGAAATCGTGCCTTCAACCCGAGGCAGCGACAAATTGGGTCGATCGCCCGCGCCTGCGACTCGCACGTCACTCAGCGCAAGGTGCGGGTTGAAGCCGCGCCACGATGCGTCGATGCGGCCAATAGTTACCGGCGCCTTAAATAGACGCGAGGCCGTCTGCTCGATACGCGGTCGCATCTCATCAACGCGCGGCATTGCAACGTAACGCACGCCGAGCAGCAACGCCCCGGCGATGAAGAAAAGCGCAACCAGAGTCCACGCGAGCGATATCCAAGCTAGTCGCAAAACGTGACGCCGGCGCGATGCTTGTGGTACTTCGGCGCGTTCAGTGAGGTTGAGCTGCGTTGTCTTGAGCTGCAAATTCATGGCGAGCACGCCGCGGTGCGCCGCTACGTAAAATGAACGATCAGTCGGAGCGAAGAGGAGCGAAAAGCCGCGGTCACGTTATCACAGCGATCCGACGGTACGACCTCGCTTCATGGTGGAAGATTCCCTCGCTACTCCAAGTTTCGTTGGCCCACAAGACTGGCGTGGGCCGCGCGTCGCGGTGGCGGATCTGCCGGCGCTGTCGCAGTACGCAGCACGCGCGCTTCAGGCGGAATCACAGGTTGCCGCCGAGGGACGCACGTTCGAACAGCAAGCATTGGAGCAATGGGCAGATAGCGCGTGGACCGTGGCGCGCCTATCGGACTCGCTGACATTTTTCACGGCGGCCGCGACGGGTGACGAGGTGCAGCGTCTGGCTGTAGCGCTGCGCCGCTTGCGCAGGCGCGTGATGCTGACACTGATCGCTCGCGATTCAACCGGCCGCGCTGAATTGTCAGAGGTCGTTTCGACGATGACTGCGCTCGCCGAGTTGGCGCTTCAAGCGGCCGTTGCTGCAGCGGCGCGTGAACTGGCAGCTGTGCATGGGGTGCCGATCGGCGCAGACGGGGTTCCCCAGGATCTGCTGGTAGTCGGCATGGGAAAGTTGGGGGGCGGGGAGTTGAACGTCTCGTCCGACATCGATCTGATCTTCGTCTACGACGAAGACGGTGAAACCGATACAGCGGTGGTGCGTCGCCGCCTCAGCAATCACGAATTTTTTGGGCAGCTTGGCCGGCGCGTGATTGCATTGCTGAACGACGTGACAGGCGACGGATTCGTGTTTCGGGTTGACATGCGACTGCGCCCTAATGGCGCCGCCGGGCCGCTGGCGGTCTCCAACGCGATGCTCGAGGAGTATCTGATGGCACAGGGGCGCGAGTGGGAACGCTTCGCGTGGCTCAAGGGCCGCATCGTTTCGGCCCCTGTCTTCGCATCCGCGCTGCGGTTCGAGGCCCAGTGCGCCGCGCTCGAATCGATCGTGCGGCCGTTCGTATTTCGAAAGTACCTCGACTTCGGCGCGATCGCCGCGTTGCGCGAACTGCACAAGCTGATTCGCGCTGAAGCCGCGCGACGCACCTCATTTGCACACCACGGTCGCGACCACGGCATCGACGACGTCAAGCTTGGACGCGGCGGAATTCGCGAACTCGAGTTCATCGCGCAGACCTTTCAGATCGTACGTGGCGGGCGCGATCCCGGTTTGCGATCTAAATCGACGCTGCATACGCTGGCGACGCTTGCAAAGCTCGGCGTGTTGCCATCCGAAACGTGCGGGCGCCTGGTAGCAAGCTACGTCTTCCTGCGCAACCTAGAGCACGCTCTGCAGTACGTCGATGATGCGCAAACGCATCGCGTGCCGTCCGAGACCGTAGCGCGCAAGCGCGTCGCGCGACTGATGGGCGCCGCGAGCGCGGCGGCGATGATCACCGAGTATCGCGCGGTGCAGGCGCTGGTCGCCGAAGTGTTCGACGGTGTCTTCGCAGAGCCGGCCGGCGACGAGCATGAAGTTGCATTGGCCC
>DATLOA010000265.1:0-4264 GCA_035536515.1 Burkholderiaceae bacterium
GATCGGGAATCGCAAACAGCCGCAGCGGCATCACACCCGTTTCCCATTGCGCTTCCATTGCCGCGAGCTTGGCCGGTTGATGATCGCGCACGATCAACCCCGCCATGTCGCCGACGACGATCTGCAGCGGTGCAAGTGGCACGATCATTAACAGCGCCAATGCCAGCATCGGTTTGGCCATGTTGACGAAGCGATTGTTCAACAGGTACCACGCCGCAACGCCGGCGACGACGAACGCGCTTGACAGGTACGCCGCCATCAGCATGTGCGCATAGCGCACCAAGAACGACGGATTGAAGATGATCGCCCACCAATCGGCGGGGAAAAAAACACCGTCGCGCACGACGTAACCGGCGGGCGTCTGCATCCAGCTGTTGGACGCCATGATCCAGAATGCCGAGATGCAGGTGCCGAGCGCGACCATCAAGGTCGAGATGAAATGCATGCGGCGCGAAACGCGGTTCCAGCCGAACAGCAACACGCCGAGGAAACTTGCTTCGAGGAAAAACGCGGTCAGCGTTTCATAGCTTAGTAAGGGGCCCATGATCTGGCCCGCTTTCGCCATCAGGCCGCTCCAGTTGGTGCCGAATTGGTAGGCCAGAACGATTCCCGACACGACGCCCATGCCGAACGACAGCGCGAACACCGTCGTCCAGAATCGCAGCAGCCGCCAATAACGTTCTTCCGACGTTCTAAGCCAGAGCGTTTCGAGGACGACGAGAAAACCCGCGAGGCCGATCGACAACGCCGGAAACAATATGTGAAACGTGATCGTGAAGCCGAATTGGATGCGCGACAGCATCGTCGCGTCGAACAGCAGGTCGGGCATGAACGCTAGAACGACCCTTTTTCGAGCCAACGTTCGATCTGCGGCATTCGATCATTGCCCCAAAAGACTTCGCCATCGACGATGATTGTCGGCGCGCCGAAGATGCCGGACTGGATCGCATGATCGACCAGCGTCTTCAGCCGCTGCTTGGTTTCGGGATGCTGCGCGCCGGCTGCGAGCTCTACCGGATCGATACCGACTTCGCGCGCTATTTCGCCGACGACAGTCGAATCCGAGATATCGCGGTCGTCGACGAAGAAAGCGCGATATACCGCATGAATAAATGGCGCCACCACTGCAGGCTGATGCTGCTGCAGCCACACGACGGAGCGTTTTGCCGCTAGGCTCGCAATCGGAAACCGGGTCGGCTGCCGATACGCCACCCCCGAGTAGCGCGCCGAGCGTTCGAAGTCGCGCTTGGCGTAATTTGCCTTCGGTCTATACAACTCGGTCAAAGGCGCCCCGCCGGAAGTCTTGAACACCGCACCGAGCAGCACCGGCTTGTAGTCCACGGCGCGCCCGTGACGGGCGGCGACGGATTCGATCTGCTCCGATGAAATGTACGAGTAAGGAGACGAAAAATCGAAGTAAAACTCGATCGGCTTCGGCATCGTCGGCCTTAGGTGCGCTGGTCTTTGAGCTGCGCGTAGTGCATGCGGGTGCGATACATCATCTGCACCTGTCCGCCTCTCTCGTGCGCATCAAACAGCGCATTCAATGCGACCAGCATCGCGGCGTGGCGCGGATCGCCGGGGGCCGGCAGGTATGAGGCAGACGCTGCGAGCGCCAACAGATCTTCTCGTGTCAGCTGGCGCGGATTGTCGAACGTGGCGACGGCCGCCGGCGCCGGCGCAAAGAACTGAGAGATCGCTTTTTCGTCGATGTGACGATGAAGCAGCTTGGCGTAGTCGATGCCGTGCGTTCGCAGCAGCGCTTCGTAGCCTGCGAGAAACGCGCTGCCGGTCGATTGCCGGTCATTCCAGATCAAAGCGGCCCAGCCGCCGGGGCGCAGAATGCGCCGCGCTTCAACCGCGGCGCGCGGCACGTCGAACCAGTGAAATGCCTGACCGGCAATCACAAGGTCGGCCGAGTCATCGGCAAGCGTAGTGGCTTCGGCTGTGCCGCCGACACTTCGATAGGAAAGAAACTCGCGCAGCTGTTGATCGCCCGCTCCACGCATCGGTGCGTTCGGCTCGACGCCGATGACCGAGTAGCCACATTGCAAGAACGGCTCGGCCGACAGCCCGGTGCCAACGCCGATATCGACGACGGTCTGTCCTTGCCTCAGCGCACCGATCTTTTGAAGCTGCTCGACAATTGCGATCGGATACGACGGCCGGCCACGGACATATGCATCGGCCCGATTGGAGAATCGCTCGGTGGCTAGCTGCATCAGTTCACACTCTCATTGCAGGTGGCGCGCAATCAGCATCCGCTGAATATCACTCGTGCCTTCGTAAATCTGGCACACGCGCACATCGCGGTAAATGCGCTCGACCGGGAAGTCGGAGACGTACCCATAGCCGCCATGAATCTGAATCGCATCCGAGCACACCTTCTCCGCCATCTCTGAAGCAAACAACTTCGCCATCGCTGCCTGCTTCAGACACGGCTGGCCATCGTCTTTTAGCGCGGCTGCATGATGGATCAGCTGCCGCGCAGCTTCGAGCTGCGTCGCCATATCTGCCAATCGAAACTGCACTGCCTGATGCTCGAAGATCGGCTTGCCGAAAGCCTCGCGCTCTCTTGCATATTTCAAAGCGGCTTCGTAGGCCGCGCGCGCCATGCCGAGCGCTTGCGATGCGATGCCGATGCGGCCGCCTTCGAGCCCGGCCAAGGCGATTTTGTAGCCCGCGCCTTCTTCGCCGATCAGGTTCTCCGGAGGCACGCGGCAGTTTTCGAACACAATTTGTGCGGTGTCCGACGCGTGCTGCCCCAGCTTTTCTTCGAGGCGCGCGACCACATAGCCCGGCGTTTTCGTTTCGACAATGAACGCGCTGATCCCGCGCTTGCCCGCGGCCTTGTCGGTAACCGCCATCACGATCGCAACGTCGGCCGTTTTGCCGCTGGTGATGAACTGCTTGACGCCATTCAGTAACCAGTCGTCGCCCTGGCGCGTCGCGCTGGCGCGCAGTCCGGATGCGTCGGATCCGACGTGCGGCTCAGTCAGGCAAAACGCGCCGAGCATTTTTCCCTGCGCCAACGGCACCAGATACTTCATTTTCTGCGCTTCGCTGCCCCATGCGAGCAGGATTGCGCATACCGGACAGTTATTGACACTGATGATGGTGGACGTCGCACCGTCGCCAGCCGCGATTTCTTCGAGCGCAATCGCCAACGCAGTGCTGTCCATTCCAGCTCCACCGTACTTTTCAGGTACTGCAATGCCGAACGTTCCAAGCGCGGCGAGCTCGGCCAGTGCTTCCTTCGGAAACGTGGAGTTGCGATCCCATTGTGCGGCAAACGGCGCCAGCCGGGTGGCGGCAAAGTCACGCAGCGAATCGTGCAACAGTCGATGCTCGTCAGTGCGCATCGCGCTTCATCAAACGATTTTGCGTCCGCCTTTGTACGACAGCCACTCAACGCGGCGTTTTAGGACAATGCCGACGATGGTGCCCGCAATGAGCGCGGCCAGCAACAGCGGGCCGCCGCCGATCACGGTGATGACGAGCACCACATCGCGTGCGCAGCCGAGGAAGCGATCGCCCGGGCACCATAGGAAGCTGACGTAGGCGCCGAGCGCAAGCCACGTCAGGACCGCGACCGTGAGCGCGCGCGACAGCGATTGTTTGATGCCGGCGATATTGCTCGCTGCCTTGCGATACATCACCAAGGCGAACAGCATGGACAACAAGCCGGGAACGATGACGAACACCCAGGTCGGCACGCCAGCCTCGTCGGCGAAGTTGCGCATCACAACTTCCACCAGCCCGGCACCGAGCAGACTGCAGATTCCGAACACAAGCGTCGCGAAAACGGCTATCGGCATGGATCAGGCTCTTGCGCGTGCGGTCACTTCGATTTCGATTTTCATCCGTGCGTCGACCAGGCCGCAGACGATCGCCGTCGCCGCCGGTCGTGCCTGAGCGAAGTAGCGGCCGAAGATCGGCGCCAATGACTGGAAGGATGCCGCATCGGTCAGGTAATAGTGCACGCGAACCACGTCGTCGAGCGTGCAGCCGGCCTCCCCCAGTGCCGCCGAGATGTTGCGGAAACATTGGTGCGCTTGCACGATGAGGTCGTCATCGATCGTCATCGTCGCGTAATCGAACCCGGTGGTTCCGGATACGTGCACGTGATCGCCGTCCACGACCGCGCGGCTGTAACCCGCCGTCGCTTCAAACGACGATCCCGATGAGATCAGCTGGCGTTGCTGCGACGTCGCTACCAAGACAACTGCTCGCCGTTGTAGTTGATGAACTTTCCGTTTGACGA
>DATLOA010000266.1:0-5331 GCA_035536515.1 Burkholderiaceae bacterium
GATCGCATTCTGGTTTATTTCGCGGCGCGTGCACGCCGCGTGGCGCGATTCTTTGGACCGATTCTCCAATCTGAACGATCACGTGCAGGAAACAATCGCAGGCGTTCGCACGTTGCGAGCGCTCGGCCTCGAAACGCACGCGGTGCGCGATTTCGCGCAGCGCGCTGCTGCCGCGGCGGACGCTAACTTTAGTGCGCTGAAGTGGGAGGCGGCCTACGAGCCCGCGGTCGGCTTTACCCTAACGGCGGCCACAGCGTTGACACTCGGTGTCGGCGGCTGGCTAGTTTGGCAGCAACAGTTGACCGTTGGCGAGCTTACAAGCTTTGCAATGTATCTATCGCAGTTGATCTGGCCGATGTTTGCAGCGGGCTGGGGGTTATCGCTCCTCGAGCGTGGCAAGGCGGGGTGGACGCGGCTGCAGCCGACATTGCTCGAACCGTTATCCATTGAGGACCAAGGCACGGTAACTACGTTGGCGCCCGGCGCCCTTCGCTTTCAAAATGTGACGTTCAGCTATCGATCCGACGCGCAGCCCGCAGTGGCGGACGTATCGTTTGAATTACAGGCGGGTCAGACGCTGGGAATCGTCGGCTCGACGGGCGCCGGGAAGTCGACACTTCTCGCATTGTTGCTGCGTCACTATGCACCAAATCAAGGACAGATCGTGTGGAGTGGACGCGCCACCGATCACTACAGGCTTGAAGTGCTGCGCGCGGCGGTCAGTTGGGTACCGCAGGAAGCGTTCTTGTTTTCGGCGACACTGGAGGAAAACATCGCGCTCGCGCGCACCAACGCGACGCGTGAGGAGATTGAGCGCGCAGCAGAGCTCGCGGCTTTGCACGACGATATCGCGCGCTTTCCCCATGGATACCAGACGATGGTGGGAGAGCGGGGCATCACGTTATCTGGTGGGCAGCGGCAACGGGTCGCGATTGCGCGCGCACTGTTGACGGAAAAGCCACTCCTGCTGCTCGATGATGCGTTGTCTGCCGTCGATACCGGTACCGAAACGCAGATCCTGACCCATTTGCGCGGTGAGTTGCAGACCGAGCGTCGGCGGACGGCAATCATTGTGAGCCATCGGCTTTCCGCCGTATCGGATGCCGATTTGATCATCGTGTTGAAAGCAGGGCGCATTGTCGAACGTGGTTCGCACGAAGAGCTGCTGAGTATCGACGGTTGGTATGCCGCGCAGTGGCGTTACCAGCAGCTCGAAGCAACCCTGGAAAGTGACTAATGGCGACTGCGGCGGTTCAACATCAGGAGCTGCGGCCGATACGGCACAACGAACGACGCCAAGCGTTTGGGCTGCTGTGGCGCGCGGCGCGTCCAGACCGCAAGCAGTTGCTGCTGGCCAGCGCGCTGCTGCTTGCAGCTGGCGGTCTCGAAGCCCTGGGGCCGATTTTCGGCAAGCTGTTTATCGATAAGTACCTGCTGCCGAGCCGTCTAGAAGCCTGGCCGGTGTCGCTTTTGATCGGCGGCATCGTGATCGGCGGCTTCATGGCGAGCGCGCTGCGGTACTTCCAGCTGGTTCGACTAGCCGGAGTGGCAATGCGCTCGGTGAGGCGTTTGCGCGAGAGCGTTTACAACCACGTGCTGCGCCTGCCAATGGCATTTTTCGACAGGGCGATCACCGGCCAGCTCGTCAGCCGCATCACCAATGACACAGAACAGATCCGGCAGCTGTACGTGCAGGTGATGTTCGAGATGCTGCAGGGCGTGACGGTGCTGCTTGGTGCCGTGGTCGCGATGGCGTGGCTCGACTGGCGGTTGATGCTGATCGTGTTGACGCTGATTCCGGCAACCGCGCTAATCGTAATCGGCTATCAGCGTTTGTCCGCTGGTGCGGTGATGCGCTCGCGCGAGCTGCGCAGCTTCATTAACGCTCAGGTAGGCGAAAGCATTGCTGGCATGAGCGTGCTGCAGGCCACCGGGGCCGCGCAGCGGTTTGCGATGCGGTTTGCAAACACCAATCGTGAGCACTACACGGCGCGGCTCGGGGAGGTACGTGCGAACGCATGGCTTTTGCGTCCCGCGCTCGACATGATGAGCATCCTGCTGATCGTCGCGATAATTGCAGCGTTCGGCACGCAATCGTTCGGCGCGCTCGAAATCGGACTGCTGTATGCGTTCATCACATACGTAGCGCGCGTGGTCGAGCCGCTGATCTCGATCACGATGCAGTTTTCATTACTGCAGCAGGCGCTCGTTGCCGCGTCGCGTGTCAACACGCTGCTCGACGAAGGCGTATCGCGCAGGGTGACGCATGAACGCCGTGTCGGCCGCGGCCATGTGCAGCTGATCGATGTCAGCTTCGGGTATGACCCCGAGCAACCGGTTTTGCACGACGTAAGCATCGACGTTCCCGCGGGCAGCTTCGTCGGATTCGTCGGGCATACCGGCAGCGGGAAATCGACACTACTGTCGTTGCTGCTGCGTTTTTACGCGCCGCAAGCGGGGCGCCTGGAGATTGACGGAATTCCGCTTGCCACCATTGGCGATGAACACTTTCGCGCCGACGTGGGCCTGGTGCCGCAGGAGCCGTTTCTGTTAGCGGCGTCCGCCCGCGACAACATTGACATGGGGCGAAATCTGTCAGCGGCGCAGATCGAGGAAGCCGCGCGGGCCGCAAATGCGCACGAATTCATCGTTCGGCTCGAGCAGGGTTATGACACGCCGCTTGGCGAAGGCGGCGCGCGGCTGTCGTCTGGTCAGAAACAACTGGTTGCTGTTGCACGTGCGCTTGCGGGCGCGCCGCGCGTGCTGTTTCTTGACGAGGCGACCTCGCGCATCGACAGCGACACCGAGCGGCAGGTCGCGCAAGCGTTGTCGCTGCTGCACGGCAAGACCACCGTCATCGCGATTGCTCATCGGCTGTCGACGATCCGCGCTGCCGATGAAATCTTCGTCCTTAATCACGGCAGGCTGGCTGAAAAGGGCACGCACGAGCAATTGATGGCGATCGAAGGCGGCATTTATCAGCGGCTGTATCTGCTGCAGCAGATTGCAGAGTGATACGAAACCGGGGATGCCGCTTTCGGATTTTGACAAGGTGCTGAAAACAGCGATTCGCGAGCGGCGACTGATCACATTCGTTCTTGATCAGCGGCCGAGACGCGCCGAGCCGCACGACTATGGCCTGATCGACGGCGAGCCGCGTTTATTTTTCTATCAGGTCGGCGGCGAAAGCCGTTCCGGCCGCCCGGTGGGCTGGCGCTGGGCCGTGCTTTCGAAGGTGTCGGAGCTCCGCGTGCTGGACGAGCGTTTTTCCGGCCCGCGGCCAGCCCCGAGCGGCAGGCACGTCAAGTGGGACAAGCTCTTCGCCACTGCCAGGCTCGCACCAGTCGCGCGATAATGGAAGCTTTCGTTCGACGCAACTCCGCCATGGAAACACAAGACACCACCCGCAAAGAGACGCTCGGATTTCAAGCCGAGGTTAAGCAGCTGCTGCAGCTGATGATTCACTCGCTGTACAGCAACAAGGAAATATTCCTACGCGAATTGATCAGCAACGCATCCGATGCGTGCGACAAGCTTCGCTTCGAAGCGATGTCGCAGCCCGCTCTGCTCGAAGGCCACTCTGAACTTGGCATCGCTGTGTCCTTAGACAAGCAAGCGCGCACGATCACTGTATCCGACAATGGAGTCGGCATGTCGCGCACCGATGCGATCGAGCACCTGGGAACTATTGCGAAATCCGGGACGCGTGAGTTTTTTGCCCAGCTATCGGGGGATCAGCAAAAGGATGCGCAGTTGATCGGCCAGTTCGGTGTTGGCTTTTATTCGAGTTTCATAGTGGCCGATCGTGTGACGGTAGTGTCGCGGCGCGCCGGCGAGGACGCTGCCGCGGCTATTCGCTGGGAAAGCGACGGCGGTGGCGAGTTCACGATTGAGCCCGCGCAGCGCTCTGAGTCGGGCACCGATGTCACACTGCATCTGCGCGAAGGCGAAGAGGAGTTCCTCGCGGCGGGCAAGCTGAGATCGGTGATCACGCACTATTCCGACCATATTTCGCTGCCGATTCGGATGCGCAAGGAGGTTTGGGATAAGGATAAGAGCGAGTATCGGCAAACCGACGAGCTCGAGACGATCAATCAGGCGAGTGCGTTGTGGGCACGCGCTAAGTCCGACATCACGGACGAGCAGTATCGCGAGTTCTACAAGCACGTGTCGCACGACTTCAGCGATCCACTCGCGTGGACGCACAACCGCGTCGAAGGCCGAACTGAGTACATTCAGCTGCTGTATGTGCCCGAGCGCGCACCCTTCGATCTATGGGACCGCGAGCACAGGCACGGCTTGAAACTGTATGTTAAACGCGTATTCATCATGGAAGATGCGGGCGATTTGCTGCCCGCCTATTTTCGCTTCGTGCGCGGCGTGATCGATTCGTCGGACCTGCCGTTGAATGTGTCGCGAGAAATATTGCAGCAAAGCCGCGATGTGAAGGCGATTCGCGAGGGCTCCACCAAGCGGGTGCTGGGACTGCTGGAAGAACTGGCCGAGAACCAGAAGGAAAAGTACACCGCATTTTGGAAAGAATTCGGGCAGGTGCTGAAGGAGGGAGTCGGCGAAGACGCGACGAATCGCGACCGGATCGCAAAGCTGCTGCGCTTTGCATCGACCAGCAACGACGAGCAAAGCGTGTCGCTCGCCGATTACGTCGGGCGCATCAAAGATAAGCAAACGTCGATCTACTACGTCACCGCCGATTCGCTCGTTGCGGGCAAGGCGAGCCCGCATCTGGAAGTATTTCGCCGCAAGGAAGTCGAGGTGTTGATCCTGACCGACCGTGTCGACGAATGGATGCTGTCGTTTCTTAGCGAGTTTGAAGGTAAAGCGCTGGTGTCGGTGGCAAAAGGCGATCTGGATCTTGGCGAGCTAGCTGATGCGCAGGAAAAGGAACAGCAGCGCCAGGTGGTCGAGCAGAGCAAGGAGCTCGTCGAAGCGGTCAAGACGGCGCTCGGCGAGCGCGTGAAAGATGTGCGGATCACGCTGCGGTTGACTGACTCGCCGGCTTGCGTAGTGGCCGACGAGCATGCGATGAGCCAGCATTTGCAGCGGTTGCTGAAGGCGGCGGGGCAGAATGCACCGGCAACAAAGCCGATTCTCGAGCTCAATCCGAATCATCCGCTGGTGCAGCGGCTTACTCCCGGCGATCAGAAATTGGCCGAGTGGGCAGCTCTGCTGCTTGATCAAGCGGTATTGGCCGAAGGCGGGCAGCTCGACAATCCGGCCGAGTTTGTCAAGCGTTTGAATGCAATGTTGCTGAATGGCGGCAGCTAGGCTGGCAGCACCATTGCTACGCGGCTTTGCGCCGGTCATCGACCG
>DATLOA010000267.1:0-3869 GCA_035536515.1 Burkholderiaceae bacterium
CGCCGGGCTATTCATCGGCGCATGCAGATGCTCTGTCGCCGCGACACCCCCAGAAATGCGTTTGTGTTTCCGCAAATCCGAGAAATGCGCGGAACGGGCAGCGCACTGACCGCTGACGCTGATGAATTCGGGACGGCGCGCACGAACAAGTCGAGTTAAGCGCGCGCATGGAAACGCCGGAAGATAGCCGGCGTCTGGATGACCGAGGTTATTTGTAGAAGAAAGTGAGCCGCAAGACCGAGATGTCTTGGCGCTTTTGTGCGTTTGAGCTCTTGAACTGTAAGGTTGCGTAGTCAATTCAGTGATCAATCGCGGC
Organism: Burkholderiaceae bacterium; assembly: GCA_035536515.1. Lineage (GTDB taxonomy): Bacteria > Pseudomonadota > Gammaproteobacteria > Burkholderiales > Burkholderiaceae_F > JACCZX01. Next base: position 317 of record DATLOA010000267.1, read on the forward strand.
TTGTTAAGCGCATCTACCAAACACTCAGACAAACCGATTGAACAGTTAAACAATGGATCGCGTTTTACGCGCAAAATAATTTCATCGCAAGAATTTTTTGCAGTGAACATCGATTTGTGTGCGTTTTGTTCCACTGTTTAATAGATCAACGCACGCTTAGCCAAACGCGCTTGGCGTCCAACGTAGTGATCGTTGTTGTGTGCTTCATCTGATCACGCTAATCCCAACTCAATGCGCCACCGCTCTGATACTCGAGCACGCGAGTCTCGAAAAAATTGCGCTCCTTTTTCAGATCGATCATCTCACTCATCCAGGGAAACGGGTTGTCCTCCTGCTTGAACAGCGTCTCGATACCGATTTGCTGCGCTCGACGATTTGCGATGAACCGCAGATACCCCTTGAACATTGGCGCGTTGAGCCCCAGTACGCCGCGCGGCATCGTGTCCTCGGCGTACGCATACTCGAGATCGACCGCTTTGTGGAATAGCCCGCGCACCTCGTCGCGAAAGGGCAGCGTCCAAAGCTGCGGGTTCTCAAGCTTGATCTGGTTGATCAGATCGATGCCGAAATTGCAGTGCATCGACTCGTCGCGAAGGATGTACTGGTACTGCTCGGCGGCACCCGTCATCTTGTTTTGCCGGCCGAGCGCCAGGATCTGGGTGAAGCCGACGTAGAAAAACAGGCCTTCCATCAAGCACGCGAAGACGATCAGGCTTTTCAGCAGCGCTTGGTCGTTCTCCGTGGTGCCGGTGGTGAAGTGTGGGTTGGTGAGCGTGTCGATGAACGGGATCAGAAACTCGTCCTTGGCGCGGATCGAGGCGACCTCGTGGTAGGCGTTGAAGATCTCGCCTTCCTCCAACCCGAGCGATTCGACGATGTACTGATAGGCGTGCGTATGAATCGCCTCCTCGAACGCCTGACGCAGCAGAAACTGGCGGCACTCCGGCGCTGTGATGTGGCGATAGGTGCCAAGAACGATGTTATTGGCGGCGAGCGAGTCGGCGGTGACAAAGAACCCCAAATTGCGTTTGACGAGCCGACGCTCGTCATCGGTCAACCCATTCGGATCTTTCCACAGCGCGATATCGCGCGACATGTTCACTTCCTGCGGCATCCAGTGGTTGGCGCAGGTCGACAGATACTTTTCCCAGGCCCACTTGTACTTGAATGGCACCAGCTGGTTGACGTCGGTACGGCCGTTGATGATTCGCTTGTCGGCGACGTTGACGCGGCGCAGCTCCGGCGCGATGCCTGCCGGCTCGGCCAACGCGACATCGCTTTCCGTAAACACCAGCGACGCAGCCGGCACGGATGCAACATCCTCCCACGCGAGGACGCTCATTGGCATGCCTCGCACTCGGCAAACGCCGCATCGCCTGGCTTCAACAGGCAAACCTGGCCTTCAAGTTGCGCTGCACCCGCCAAGGCATCGGTGGGTACCGCATTCAGCTGCCCCGTCTGAGTCGTCGACTTTTCGGCATGGGTCGCGCCGATCGTGCGCAGGTAATAAGTTGTTTTCAGTCCCCTCCGCCACGCAAGCCGGTAAGTCTCGTCAAGCTTCCGGCCCGAGACGCCCCCCATATATATATTGAGCGACTGCGCCTGGTCTATCCACTTCTGCCGCCGCGCCGCGCACTCAATCAGCCAGGTCGGATCGATCTCGAATGCAGTCGCGTACAGCTTGCGCACATCGGCCGGTACCCGCTCGCTTTTCGCCAGCGAACCGTCGTAGTACTTCAGCTCGTGAACCATGACTTCGTCCCACACGCCGAGCGCCTTCAGATCGCGCACCAGAGAGTCGTTGACGACCGTGAATTCGCCCGACAGGTTCGACTTGACGAACAGGTTCTGAAACGTCGGCTCGATGCAGGCATCGACGCCGACGATGTTCGATATGGTCGCCGTCGGCGCGATCGCGACGCAATTCGAATTGCGCATTCCGTGTTGCTTGATGCGGTCGCGCAAGGCGTCCCAGTCCATCGTCGAGCTGGTGTCGATTTCCACCAGAGACGGCGCCCCGTCTCCCTTCAAGCTGCCGCGCTGCTCCTTTAGCAGCGCCAGCGAGTCCTGCGGCAGGATGCCGCGATCCCATAGCGAGCCGGCGAACGACGAGTACCGGCCACGTTCCTGCGCGAGCTCGGTCGACGCCCAGTATGCGTAGTAGCAGGTCGCTTCCATGCTGCGGTCAGCGAATTCGACCGCCTCATTGGATGCGTAAGGCACCCGCATCATGTGCAGGCAATTCTGAAAGCCCATGATGCCGAGGCCGACCGGGCGGTGCTTGACGTTCGAGTTGCGCGCCTTCTTGACCGCGTAGTAATTGATGTCGATCACGTTATCGAGCATCCGCATCGCCGTGCGGATTGTCTTTTTCAGCTTGACGTGGTCGAGCTCGTAGTGGCCGTGATCGCCGGCCTTCATGTGCGCCGGCAGATTCACCGAACCCAGATTGCAGACCGCAATTTCGGTGTTCGACGTGTTCAGCGTGATTTCGGTGCACAAATTGGAGCTGTGGATGGTGCCGACATGCTGCTGCGGCGAGCGCAGGTTGCACGCATCCTTGAACGTGATCCACGGATGCCCGGTTTCAAACAGCATCGACAGCATCTTTCGCCACAGCGCCTGCGCCGCGACTTTCTTGAACAGCTTCAGCTCCCCGCGCGCCGCCTTCTCTTCGTAGCGGACGTACGCTTCTTCGAATTCTCGGCCGGTCACATCGTGCAGATCCGGGCAGTCCGAAGGCGAAAACAATGTCCACTCGCCGCCCTCGAACACGCGCTTCATGAACAGATCCGGAATCCAATTCGCGGTGTTCATGTCGTGCGTGCGCCGCCGATCGTCGCCGGTGTTCTTGCGCAGCTCCAGAAACTCCTCGATGTCCAGATGCCACGTCTCGAGGTAACAACAAACGGCTCCCTTGCGCTTGCCGCCCTGATTGACCGCCACCGCCGTATCGTTGACAACCTTCAGGAAGGGCACCACGCCCTGGCTCTTGCCGTTCGTGCCCTTGATGTGGCTACCCAGCGCGCGCACCGGCGTCCAGTCGTTTCCGAGCCCGCCTGCGTACTTGGCAAGCAGCGCGTTTTCCTTGATCGCTTCGTAAATGCCGTCCAGATCGTCGCCGACGGTTGACAGATAGCACGACGAAAGCTGCGAGTGCTTGGTGCCGGAGTTGAATAACGTCGGTGTCGAACTCATAAAGTCGAAGCTCGACAGCACTTCGTAGAACTCTATCGCGCGCGCCTCCCGCTCGATCTCATTAAGGGCTAGGCCCATTGCGACCCGCATAAAAAATCCCTGCGGCAGCTCAAACCGCCTGCCGTCGTGATGCAGAAAGTAGCGGTCGTACAGCGTCTGCAGCCCGAGATAGTTGAAATTCAAATCACGGCGTGCATCGAGCGCCGCGGCGAGACGCTCCAAATCGAACTGGCCCAGGCGCTCGTCGAGCAGCCCGGCGCTGATGCCATGTTTGATCAAGCGCGGAAAAGCTTCGGCGTAGCGCGCCTGCATTTCGGGCTGCGTAACTTCGTCGCCCAACACCTCGCGCCGCACC
>DATLOA010000268.1:0-6182 GCA_035536515.1 Burkholderiaceae bacterium
ATGCGCTTGTCGTGTTCAGCCGCCGCTGCCTCGAAAAACTCCGCAACACTGCGCACTTCTTCTACCAAATCGACCTGTTCCAGATTGAGCTTCAGCATGCCTCGATCGACTCGCGCGAGGAACAACATATCGGACACCATGCGCTGCAACCGCTCCACCTCGGCCAAATTGGAGTGCAGCGCATCGACGTACTCCGTTGGACTTCGCTCACGTCCGAGAGTTACCTGCGTTTGCAGTAATAAGTTGTTCAGCGGCGTACGTAACTCGTGCGCGATGTCAGCAGAGAACTCTTCGAGGGTGCGAAACGACGCCTGCAGCCGAACGAGCATGCGATTGATCGATTCGATCAATCCACGTATCTCGGACGGAGCGTCTTCAGACCGGAGTGGTTGTCCGAGTCGATCGGCGGTTACCCGCTCGGCCTCGCGCGCGATGACCGAAATCGGAGCTAGGCCGCGCCGGGCGATCACCCACCCGAGTACGGCGCTCGCCAGTATCCCGAGCGCTCCAGCAATGAGCATTGCGCCGATGAAGTGGTTTAGCAGTCGCTGTGTTGGGCTGACATCGACCGCGACAAACGCGGCGAATTCGCTGCCGAGCGGTTGGGGATAACGTATCTGCCGCAACCACCAGACCTCGCCGTTGAATTGAACCTGCTGCACTGCTTGATTGGACGCCGCACTACCGCCCCCATCGCCAATAAGGGCTTGCAGCGGCTGCGTGGGTGCGACCAACCAGCGTGCGCGATCACGCAGCGCGATCTGCAGGTGTGGATGACCGATCGCGATCTCTGCAAACCGATTCGCATTTGAACGAATCTGCTCGGCGGACTGAAGTTCGCGCAACAGGTACATGACGACCTCGGTCTTGCCGTCGATCTCTTCGCGGTCGCGTGCCTCGAGTTGCACCCGAAGCATCCATGCCAGACATACTCCCAGCAACAACAGCAGCGCCGATGAGCCAGCGGCAAACAGCAGCGCCAGGCGCCCGGCGAGGGACGCTTGGAAATACCGGTGGCCAAGGGCAAAACTGCTAGCGGACGGCGCTGGCCTCGTCACTGCGCTCCTCCAGCACATATCCGAAGCCGCGCACGGTGTGAATCAGCTTGTGTGCGTACGGATCGTCGATCTTCGCGCGTAAACGGCGCACCGCGACTTCAACAATGTTGGTATCGCTGTCGAAGTTCATGTCCCACACCTGCTCGGCAATCACGGTGCGCGACAGCACTTCTCCGCTTCGCCGCAGCAAAAGAAGGAGCAGTGCGTACTCCTTGGCCGTCAGGTCTATGCGCTGTCCCGCCCGCTCGACTCTGCGTCTCAGTAGTTGCACTTCCAAGTCCGCGATGCGGATGACGTCCGCTTCTTGTTGCTTGCCACGCCGCTGCAAGGCGCGCACGCGCGCCAGCAGCTCTGAAAACGCAAACGGCTTCACCAAGTAATCGTCCGCTCCGAGCTCTAGGCCGCGCACGCGGTCTTCGACACGATCTCGCGCAGTTAGAAACAACACCGGCGTCTGATTATCTTGCCGAATGCGCTTGATCGTTTCCCAACCATCGAGCTGTGGCAACCCGACGTCGAGCACGATCACGTCGTATTGCGTGTCCGACGCCATGTGGACCGCATCGGTGCCGTTGCGAACCCAGTCGACCACGCAGCCGTTTTCGCCGAGCCCCTTGACCAGGTACTCGCCTGCCTGCTTTTCATCCTCGGCCAGCAGCAGTCTCATGTCTGTGTCATTGCTTCGGTCGCACGATCGTACGAGGCAGACCCCTAAACAGCGCATGACACCAAGATTACGACTAAGTAATGTGAAAGTCAGAAATTAGACGTGGCGCGCTTGCTAGTTTGCGTTCGCTGCAATCGTCTCTGCCAGGCGCTTTGCACGTTGAACAACTGGAGGTCACGTGACTTGCAAAAGCTTACTTACCCTGGCATGGCTCGGGGCACTGTTTTCCACTTCGGTGGCCGCTCAGACTGCGACCGCACAGCCCGCCGCACGGACCCCTGACGCGCCTGATTCGCGAACAGGAGCGGCAACGACGACTTACCGCTCGGTGTTCGACCAATACGTTCCTGTGGTGGACGACAAGCCGGTCGCCTGGAGAGATGCCAATGCATTAGTGGGGTCGATCGGCGGATGGCGCGTCTATGCGCGGGAAGCTCAGGCATCGGTGCCGGCGGGCGCTACCGCGCCATCTGGTACAGCGCCGCAAACTGCGCCCTCGAATGCTGCTCGGCCTGCGGCAGCCGGCAGTCCCACTCCCCAGCAAAAGCACTGAGGGCCGCATGCAGCTTGTTGGGTACGCCTCACTCGCCTTTCGACGTGCCGCAACCGGTGTGCTGGCACTGTGGCTGACCGGATGCGCCACGTTTTCAGCCGACGGCGGCTTCGCGACGGTCGAGCAAGTCGCGCGCGATCGCCTTGGCAAGGACATTCGCTGGGTAAGAACGGACGCTGAGCAGCAGACGCTTGCCCAGCGCGTGGGCGAGCTGGTTTCCAAGCCGTTGTCGGTCGACGACGCCGTACAGATCGCGCTGCTGAACAACAGGGGACTGCAGGCGTCGTACTTCGATCTGGGCATCAGCGAGTCCAATCTGGTGCAGGCCGGCCGCTTACCGAATCCGCATTTCTCGATGATGCGCACCAGCCTGGTGGAAGATGGTGTGCGTCATTACAGCATTGAACAGGTACTTTCGATCAATGTATTCGCGCTGCTGACGATGCCGCAGACGCTGAAGGTAGAGCGGCGGCGCTTCGAGCAGGCGCAGCGCTCTGTTTCACTTGATGTTGTGCGCATCGCGTCTGACACGCGCAAGGCGTACTACGCGGCCTTGGCGGCGGAGGAATCGGTGCGTTACGCGCAGCAGGTGAACCAAGTGGCGCAGGTGAGCGCCGATCTGGCGCGACGCATGCGCGACGTCGGTAACTTCAGCAAGCTGCAGCAAGCGCGCGAACAGAGTTTTTATGCCGATGCAATTCTGAATCTTGCACGCGCTGAGCGGGTACGGGTCGCAGCGCGCGAGCGGCTGACCCGTCTGCTCGGACTGTCTGGCGAACAGACGCGGTTCTCTTTGCCAGAGCGCTTGCCAGATCTGCCGAAGGCGCCCAACGAGTTGGCCAATGTTGAGCAGACGGCAATGGAACAACGTATCGACCTGCAGATGGTGCGGCTGGAAACTGAAGCACTGGCCAGCAACCTCGGACTAACGCGCGCCACGCGCTTCATTAACGTATTCGAGGCGGGTTTTGCGCGCGAGCGCGAGGGGCCGCGCGGTGCGCCGTGGGCCAACGGATATGAAATCAGCTTCCAGATTCCGTTGTTCGATTTTGGAACGGCGCGGGTCGCGCGCTCCGAAGCGGTCTACATGCAAGCTGTCAACCGCGCAGCCGAAGCCGCGGTCAACGCACGCTCTGAAGTGCGGGAGGCGTATCTCGGGTATCGAACCAATTACGATATCGCGCGCCATTTTCGCGACGAGATTGTGCCGCTGCGGCAGCGTATCGCTGACGAAAATCTGCTGCGATACAACGGCATGCTGATCGGTGTATTCGAGTTGCTGGCCGATGCTCGTGCGCAGATCGCCAGCGTCAACGCCAGCATCGAAGGGCTACGCGACTTTTGGATCGCGCACGCCGATCTCGAGATGGCGATGATCGGAAGACCCAACATGTCAGCTGCACCGAGCGCTGGCTCGAAGTCACCCGAAGCCGGTGCGGCGCACTAATCAGGAAAGCGAAATGATTTCAAGACGAAATTTTTTACGGAGCACGACGGCGATAACCGCCGCAGCGACAGCCGCGTCCGTCAGCAAAGTTGCGATGGCAGCGTTGCCGGAGCCGGTGATCCAAACCAGGCCCGACACGATGCCACCTCTCGTGCCTTCGACGGGCCGGAGCTACAACCCGGTTGTGACATTGAACGGCTGGACGTTGCCCTGGCGCATGAACGCAGGCGTCAAGGAATTTCATCTTGTCGCGGAGCCCGTGGTGCGCGAGATGGCGCCCGGAATGAAAGCGCATTTGTGGGGCTACAACGGCCAGTCCCCCGGACCGACGATCGAAGTGGTCGAGGGCGACCGCGTACGAATCTTCGTCACCAACAAGCTGCCAGAGCACACAACGATTCATTGGCACGGCCAGCGTATTCCTAACGGCATGGACGGTGTCGGCGGGTTGAATCAAAAGCACATCGAGCCTGGCAAGACGTACGTTTATGAGTTTGTGGCCAGGAGGCCGGGCACCTTCATGTATCACCCGCACGCCGACGAGATGGTGCAGATGGCGATGGGAATGATGGGTTTCTGGGTAACGCACCCGCGCGCGAAGCATCCGCTGATCGACGAAGTAGATCGCGACTTCGTCTTCCTGCTGAACAACTACGACATCGAGCCCGGCAGCGCTACGCCAAAGATCATGACGATGCTCGACTTCAACCTGTTCAACTTCAACAGTCGCGTGTTTCCGGGTATTGATTCGATGAACGTGCGCAAGAACGACAAGGTTCGCATTCGCATCGGCAATCTGACGATGACGAATCATCCAATCCACCTGCACGGCCACGAATTTCTGGTCACCGGAACCGATGGCGGGCCGACGCCGAAGAGTACGCGCTGGTACGAGGTGACGACCGATGTGGCGGTAGGCCAGATGCGACAGATTGACTTTCTCGCCGATGAGGAAGGTGACTGGGCGTTTCACTGCCACAAGTCGCATCACACGATGAACGCAATGGGCCATGACGTGCCGACCATGATCGGTGTCGACCACCGTGGCGTCGCGCGTGCGGTTACGAAGCTGATCCCGGACTACATGGTGATGGGCGAGCGCGGCATGGCAGACATGGCCGAGATGGAAATGCCGCTGCCCGACAACACGCTACCGATGATGGCCGGAGCCGGTCCGTACGGACCCGTCGAGATGGGCGGTATGTTTACGGTGGTCAAAGTACGCGCCGATCAGAAGCCGGGCGATTACACGAACCCCGCTTGGTACAAGCAGCCCGCCGGTACGCAAGCGTACGAATGGACCGGACCGTTGGCTGAACCAGCACGATTCAAGAGCGAAAGCGGCCAGTCAATGCCGGCGCAGCGCAAGCGCGTGAATGCAACGGAGGTCAAAGTACGTAAACCGGCCGGGCACTCCGGTCATTAATAGACAACTCAGGAGAGATCGTGAACATCGCAGCAGGTTTTCTATTCGCCGCTCTTTGCACGAGCAGCGCCGCTTGGGCGCAGACCAGTCCGTATGCAGGCCAGGAACAGCGCGCGATCAAATCGATGTCGGAACAGGATGTTGCAGGTCTTCTTAATGGTGCGGGCGCCGGATTCGCGCGCGCGGCGGAGCTAAACGGCTATCCCGGCCCTATGCACGTTTTGGAATTGGCGGATCAACTTGCGCTCAGCGCTGAGCAGCGCGCTGCAACCCAGGCGTTGATGACGCAACACAAGACGCGTGCGCGGACGATGGGAGAACAATTGGTGAACGCCGAACGTGATCTCGACAAACTTTTTGCGCAGCGCACTGCTGACGCATACGCTGTGGACACCGCGACACGGCGCGTCGGTCTGTTGCAGGCGGATTTGCGTGCAGAACACTTGAAAACGCACGTTGCGCAGACTGCGCTTATGAGCGCCGATCAAGTGCGTATGTATTCGGACTTGCGTGGATACACCGCAGGGAGTGCGCTGGAAAAGACGCACGCACCATCGAGCGGTCACGCTCATCCACGTTCAAACTGAACCCTGGGGCTCCCAACATGCAGCAATCTCGTAGAACACTCGTACTAGGGCTGCTGTGCGCTAGCGGCGCGGCCTTCGCTCACGGCGAAAAAGGGCATGCGAAAAAAAATGCCGAGATCAAGAAAGAACAAAAGTCTTGGGGCATCGCAGGCGATTCGAAAGCGGTAAAGCGCACGATAGCGGTCGGCATGAGTGACAAGATGCGTTTCACTCCTGACAAGATCGAAGTAAAGCAAGGCGAAACAATACGGTTTGCAATTAAGAACAACGGCAAACTGATGCACGAGTTTGTCATCGGGACCAAAAAGGACCTGGATGAGCACGCCGCGCTGATGGTCAAGTTTCCGAACATGGAGCACGACGAGCCATACATGGCGCACGTCGCGCCTGGCAAGGCGGGCCAGATTATTTGGAACTTCAATCGCGCCGGTGAATTCGACTTCG
>DATLOA010000269.1:0-3964 GCA_035536515.1 Burkholderiaceae bacterium
CGACATGTCGATCGCGTCGACGAATCCCTCAATGCCTTCCGGGACAAGGTGCGCGTGGTTGGCGGTGAACGACAGTCGAAACGCCGGTGACTGGATTTGTTCGTAGTAGTAGCGCCATTCTTCGATCGTGTGCGCAAGGTAGTGCACTTCAGCGTCGTCCGGTTCCTTGTTCAAATTTTCGAGCAACACCAACGCACCATTCCTCTCCGCATGATCGACGATTCGCTTGAGCCGTTCGAGCCCCGTTTTCATGCGCATTGCCTTGTCGGAACTGAAGTGATAGCCAGCATGCATGACGATCCACTTGGCGCCCAGCTTCGGGAAAATATCGACATACGCCTTTAGGTACTCGTCCACCGCGTCCGCTACAAACGGGGAGTACTCCGCGACGTTCACCGCTGAAAGCGTATGCAGGCCCAAGTGGATATCGTGCTTTTCGAGCAGCTGGCGCACGTTCGCGGCGCGCTGGTCGTCAAAAGTTGTGATCGCGTTAGCGGCAGTATCAAGCTGGATATCGATGTAGCGCACCCCGTGCTTCGCTGCCCAGGCAATGCCGTCCTCGAGCTTCGCCCGCCGTCCGATGTCGACTCCGATTCGATCTTTCAATCTCATTTGAACTCGATGTTGGCACTTTCCCGCAGAACGGGACGTAAGAGTTGACGATTATTGACAGTGAATGTACAAGTGTTGACGAATCACGCCTACAAGATACAAGAGGAGACAATGAAAAGACGGACGCTTATCGCAAGCGCGGGGGCTGCCGCCGGCCTCGGTGTTCTGCCCACGCTCGCGCAGGAGAAATTTCCCAGTAAGCCCATCGAAGTCGTCACGCACTCCGGTGCCGGTGGCGGAACCGACATTACTGCGCGCATGATGATGGTGCATGCGCCGGGAATATTCGGTACAGAGCTGGTCGTTGCCAATCGGGTCGGCGGCGCAGGTGCTGCGGCGCTGTCGTATGCGGCTTCGCGGCCACGCGACGGTTATACGATCCTGCTCGTGACGCAGACTCATCTGCTGACGATTTTGCAGGGCAAGTCGCCGGTCAAGTATGAAGAGTTCGTGGCACTTGCTCGCGCCACTGCCGATCCGCAGGTGTTGATGGTTGGCAAGGGCAGTCCTGTCAAGACCGCGCAGGAGTTGCTATCCGCAGGCAAGGCACGCAAGCTGAAGGTCGGCGTGACGCATGTCGGAAGCATCGATCACATCTCGCTGATCGGATTTGCGCGCAAGGCCGGACTGCAGGCACCCACACCGGTGCCGTTCCGCGGTGGCGGCGACATCGTGATCAACGTGGTCAGCGGCAACTTGGATTTCGGTATGTTGAATTACGCTGAGGCCGAGTCGCAGATCAAGGCCGGGGACGTTCGGCCGATCATGGTACTCACCTCGCAGCGACTGAAGGTGCTGCCGAATGTCCCGACGGCAAAGGAAGTCGGCGTCGACGCCGACTACGCGACCGTACGTGGCTTCGTCACACTGAAGGGCGTGCCCGACGATCGGCTGAAAATCCTCGAGGAGGGGCTGATGAAGGCGATGCAGGGCCAGATGTATTCGACCTACATAGAAACCTCCGGGCAGGCTTCCGATAGCGTGGCGCCGCGTGTGGCATGGCAGGCGCAACTCGACGCGATGTACCAAGAAGCGGATAACGAGCTGAAGGCGCTCGGTTCGACAAAGTAGCTGGTTGTGCGACGTGAGGATCTTGTGGTGGCGGCAGTGGCGATCGCCGGCTGCATCGTTGCTTTCGCTCTGACGTTTCGCTTTTCTACGACGACCCCTGCAGCGATGATGAGCGGCATGGGTGCGGAATTTTTTCCGCGCCTGGTTATTGCCGTGATGGTGGTACTTGCGGTTTGCATCGCGTTCGGAGTCGGCAGCCCGCCGATGGAGAAACCAGCGCCTGTGCCGGTCAGCGTCTGGATAACGGCGGGTGTTCTCTTCGCCTTTGTGGCCGCCGTCGAGCTGATCGGCATGTGGCTCGCTTCATTTGTATTGGTGGTAGGCCTAGGCCGCATGTGGGGCGAGAAGAATTATTTAAGGACGGGCGTCGCCGCGATTGGATTGCTGGCGGTGATTTACCTGGTGTTCGTTCGTGTGCTGAAAGGCAACTTTCCAGGCGGCCTGGTCGCGGGACTTTGGTCGTAATGGACGCTTTTCTAGCGGGCTTGCAGCTGACGTTCACGCCGGAGATTTTGCTGTTGGTGCTGGGCGGCACGGTGCTGGGCATTGTCGTCGGCGCACTTCCCGGGATCAGTGGCAGCACAACGACCGCGTTGCTGTTGCCGCTGACGATCATGATGTCGCCGATCGCGGCACTTGCATTTCTGGGTTCGATTTACTGCGCCGCCAACTTTGGTGGCTCGATCACCGCGATCTTGATCAACACGCCGGGTGACCCGTCAGCGTCCGCGACGGCTTACGATGGGTACCCGCTGGCGAGGCGCGGTGAAGCGGGCCGCGCGCTTGGGATGTCCGCGGTCGCCAGCGCGATCGGCGGCATCTTTAGCGTGATCGTTCTTATCATTGCAGCGCCGTTGCTGGCGCGCCTGGCGTATCAGTTCGGCCCACCTGAGTATTTCGCGCTGGCGCTGTTCGGTCTGTCGATGGTCGCCGCGGTCGGCGGCGAGTCGGCCTCGAAGAATCTGCTTGCGGGCGCATCGGGCGTCTTACTGGCTACGATCGGTCTGGACCTGACGACCGGAGTCGAGCGCTTCACGTTCGGCGTGCCCGCCTTGTCCGATGGCCTCGAATTCATTCCGGTGCTGGTCGGACTTTTTGCTATTGCGGAACTCTTCGAGCGCATGGCACAGCGAGGAACGGTGCAGGAATACATCAAGCTCAAATCGATCGATATGCCGAGCTGGGCGGACTTCAAGAAGTGTGCGAAGGCGATAGCGTTATCCAGCGGCATTGGAACTTTTATCGGTGCGCTGCCGGCGCTGGGCGCGACGACCGCTGCGCTGATTTGTTACAACGAAACCAAGCGCTGGTCCAAACATAAAGAGGAGTTCGGCAAAGGTGCGATCGAAGGCGTCGCGGGCCCCGAAGCGGCCAACAATGCGGCGGTAGGGGGCGCGATGGTGCCGACGCTGGCGCTCGGAATTCCCGGCAGCACAACGACCGCAATTATTTTGGCCGGACTGCTGATTCAGGGAGTGCGGCCGGGCCCGCATCTGTTCAACGAGCAGCCCACTCTTTTGTATGTCGTATTCGGCTCGATGTTGATATGCAATCTGCTCTACCTCCTTCTCGGCTTTGTTTTTGCCAAGGGGTTTGCCCGGATCACGCTGATTCCCGATGCGTACCTTTGGCCCGGGGTGTTCATCCTGTCAGTCGTCGGGGCCTATGCTCCAAACCAGTCGATGGTCGACGTGATGATCATGCTGGTGTTCGGCGTCGTGGGTTATCTGTTTCGCCGCTATGGCTTTTCGCCCGCACCGCTGATCATGGGGTTGGTGCTGGGCAAGATGGTCGAGGAAACATTGAAGCAGTCGCTGCTGATTTTCGATCAAGACTGGACGCAGTTCTTCTCGCGCCCCGTAGTCGTCGTGCTGTTCCTGATTACCGCGGCGAGTTTGCTGGTCCCGGCGTTACTTAGAGCGTGGCAGCGGTTGCCAGCGCGCAGAGACGCATGACTCCATTGATCGGATTGATGCTGGGTGATTGCACGGGAATCGGCCCGGAGCAGTGTGCCCGGGTGCTCGCCGATCGGCGACTGGCAGATGCCGCGAAGCTGCTGGTAATTGGTGACGCGCGGGTGCTCGACCAGGGTGCGACGGATGCGCGCGTGTCGCTGCAGCTCCGAAGCTATCAAGGACCCGAAGACGTCGATTGGTCCGATGACTCCGTGCCGGTCGTCGATCTTGCGAATATCGATCCGCGAAACATTCGGCGCGGCGCGATCTCGGCCGACTCTGGCCGCGCGACCGGCGAGACGCTCGCGACCATGGTAGCGCTGGCG
>DATLOA010000270.1:0-4272 GCA_035536515.1 Burkholderiaceae bacterium
CAGCTGCGCGCCGGGATGCCCTTTACCCAGATCGGCAGCGTGCGCCGCGATCTTGTACGCGATGATTCCGTCCTTGACGTCTTTCTTGTTCGGCAGGCCGAGGTGCTCCTTCGGCGTTACGTAGCAGAGCATCGCAGTGCCGTACCAGCCGATCATCGCGGCGCCGATCGCGCTGGTGATGTGGTCGTAGCCCGGCGCAATGTCGGTGGTCAATGGGCCCAGCGTGTAGAACGGCGCTTCGTCGCACAGGCGCAGCTGCTCGTCCATGTTGTGCTTGATCAGATGCATCGGCACGTGGCCCGGCCCTTCGATCATCGTCTGCACGTCGTGCTTCCACGCGATCTTCGTCAGCTCGCCGAGCGTTGCCAGCTCCGCCATCTGCGCTTCGTCGTTCGCATCGTGAATGGAGCCGGGCCGCAATCCGTCGCCGAGCGAAAACGACACGTCGTACGCCTTCATGATTTCGCAGATGTCTTCAAATCGCTCGTACAGGAACGATTCGCGGTGATGCGCAAGGCACCACTTGGCCATGATCGAGCCGCCACGCGACACGATGCCGGTCAGGCGCTTGGCCGTCATCGGAATGAACGGCAGCCGCACGCCGGCGTGGATCGTGAAGTAGTCCACGCCCTGCTCCGCCTGCTCGATCAACGTGTCGCGAAAGATCTCCCACGTCAACTCTTCGGCCTTGCCGTCGACTTTCTCGAGCGCCTGATAGATCGGCACAGTGCCGATCGGCACCGGCGAGTTGCGCAGGATCCACTCGCGAGTCTCGTGAATGTGCTTGCCCGTCGACAGATCCATCACCGTATCTGCACCCCAGCGGATCGCCCATGTCATCTTCTCGACCTCTTCGCCGATCGAAGACGTCACGGCTGAGTTGCCGATGTTGGCGTTGATCTTCACCAAGAAGTTGCGGCCGATGATCATCGGCTCGGTTTCCGGATGATTGATATTGGAAGGAATGATCGCGCGGCCTCGCGCGACTTCGTCGCGCACGAACTCAGGTGTGATCCGCTGCGGCAGTTGCGCGCCGAACGACTGGCCCGGATGCTGACGGCGCAGCAACTCCGGCTGCCCATCGAGCCGCTGGTTCTCGCGAATCGCGATGAACTCCATCTCGGGCGTCACGATGCCGCTCCGGGCGTAATGCATCTGCGTGACGTTGGAGCCGCTCTTCGCGCGACGCGGACGACGATGCAGATTGAAGCGCAACTCGGCAAGCTTCGGATCGTTCAATCGATCGACGCCGAAGCGCGACGTCGGCCCGGCGAGCTCTTCGGTATCGGCGCGCTCCGCAATCCAGCCCGCGCGCAGCGGCGCGAGCCCCGAGCGAATGTCGATCTTCACCGTCGGATCGGTGTACGGCCCCGACGTGTCATAAACGAAGATCGGCGGATTCGACTCGGCGCCGAACGATGCCGACGTCTCGCCTTGCGTGATTTCGCGCATCGGCACGCGCAGATCGTCGCGCGACCCTTGTATATAGATCTTGCGGGACTTCGGCAGCGGCTCGATCGCCGCCTGATCAACCTGCGCCGTCGCGGCCAGGAATTTTGGGTTGGCGCTCATCGTTTTCCTCCGGCGGTCTTAACCGCATCAGGTTCCGGGGACTCTCTCAACCGCATCGACCGATGCAGTACCCCCAACGCGAGGCTCACGATAGACGATCGGTAAGCAGGCCGCAAATCGCCTACGGGACGTTGAGCAATGATCTATTCGTTAACGAGTCTGCTGCGAACAGCGCGCCGCCCACGATGTTGGTACTTGACCGCTTACGACCCACTGCGGACATTTTCCTCGCCTTAGAGCGGACGCTCTGCCTTACCGCAGAGGCACGGCACCGTTAGCCAGAATTACGCGGTCGCCTTCGGAGCTCAAGACGAAGTCCAAAAATTTCTGAACGTCCACTGTTGGCTTACCTTTGGTAACGAAAAGAAAATCACGCGTTAAAAAGTAGCGGCCGTTCTTTACATTTTCGGGTGTGGGCGCAACGCCATTTATCGTGAGGGCTCTCACTCTCCCCGCACTCTGTTCCACGACAGTCATGCTAGTCATGCCGATAGCGCTCGGCGTGTCGGCAAGTCCAGTGGCCATGTCGCCACCTCGCGCCATCACCTTCGCGGTTTCAACCTCTTGGAGCTGCGCGAAGCATCCGATCTTTGCTCGAATCACCTCTGGATCCACCTCGGTAGGTGGCCGAGTGAGTACGACGATGGGCACACTAGGCCCGCCAAACGACTGCCAGTTTTTTACCTTGCCGCTGTAGACATCGCACACCTGTGTTTCGGTAATGTCAGCCATTGAAACGCTGGCATTGACGGCAAAGACGATCGCTCCCTTGGCGACCTCCATGACTCTAAGGTCCCCTTTCTGGATGTCCTCTCGCTTAATGCCGTGACTCGCCAAGGCGATCTGAATTTTGTTGTCAGCCAACGCCCCCAAGCGTGCACTCGTCCCAAGCCCTTTACCAATCTCCACTTCAGGGCTAGATGATTTTTGTTGGTAGGCGGCGGCTAGAACTCTCGCGAGTGGCAGCATTCCACTTGAACCGTCGAGGACGATTTTCTCCTCACTCAAAGCCGGCGCCATTCCTAGTAGCAGTACGAGCGAGACACCAAAAGCCAAACGCTTCGATACCGAGACATTTGCTTTAACCATAGCGCTGCCCTTTCAAATACGATCTACCTGGGCTTTATTCACAGGACTTACTTCAAACTGTACGCCGATACTCATCGGCGCTCTATATCGCGCAGTTGAAACAAGGACGCCAATCAATCGCAATAGCAAAGCTCCGTAAGTGGCCACAGTCTCTCTGAGGAATTTGTGGCGGTCCAGTGTCCGCTAGTGGCCGATAGAGGACCAATCTATGACCAGCTAAATCCAGTGCTCAACATACGCAGATGACATAATTACTCCCATGACAACAACAGCTGCCGTGTATACGGACCGACCTGACAGCGAAGGTGCGGGGCGGCATCTGGGCTTACAGGTGCGGGAGGCACTGGCGGCTGAGCAACCCGATGCGCTGATTGTCTTTGCATCCTCTCGCTTCAATTATGAGGCGTTACTCAGCGCGATCGACGCTGAATGCAGTCCAAAGCTAATCGTCGGATCTTCATCAGCTGGCGAATTCACGGCTGCCCAACGGGGCGAAGGCACCGCGTGTGCATTAGCGATCCGCTCCACTGACATTCAGGTGAGCGGCGGACTCGGACTCAATGTGAGCCTGAATCGGGTCCAAGCTGCGCAAGATGTTGTAGCGGGATTTCGGGGCCTCAGCGCGCGCGAATTCCCCTATCGGTCGGCGTTGATCATGACCGACGCGCTCGCTGGCCATGCGGATGATCTGGTCGAGGAGCTCACTGTTTTGACTTCTGGCAAATACCAGTTCGCGGGGGGCGGCGCCGGCGATGATGCGAAATTCACGCAGACGCATGTGTTCTACGGCACGAAGGCTCACACCGATGCCGTGGTTGCGCTGGAGCTTCTTTCGCTGAAGCCACTAGGTATTGGCGTCGGACATGGATGGACGCCAGCCGGCAAAGCGCTGCGCGTCACCGAGGCCATTGGAATGCGACTCGTAAGCCTCAACGGGGTGCCAGCGGTGGAAGCGTTTGAGGAGCACGCGAGAACTACCGCCCAGCCGTTTGATCGCCAGGCGCCACTGCCGTTTTTTTTGCATAACATCCTCGGGATCGATACCCACAGCGGTCATCGCCTTCGTGTCCCGCTTGCCGTCAATGCGGATGGATCAATCAACTGCGCCGCGGAGATTCCATCGGGTGCGCGCGTTCATATCATGAAAGCTACGGCCGACTCTGCCATCGTGGCAGCGACTAAAGCGACTGAATCGGCTGTACATGCACTTAAGGGTGAAAAGCCGGGAGCGGCGCTTTTCTTTGATTGCGTGGCGACGCGCCTTCGCATGGGCGAAGTTTTCGGATTCGAACTCGAATCGGTTGCAAGGACGCTCGGTGATGTGGGACTCGTTGGGTGCAACACATATGGCCAGATCGCGCGTGCGGAAGGCCAGTTCGGCGGCTTTCACAATTGCACGGCCGTCGTGATGGTTTTGCCAGCTTAAGGCAATGATCGATCAGGGCACCGTCCGGCTTGCCGCCGCGCTAGCCGACCGGTCGCGACGACTTGCTGCGGCTCAACAACTATCGGCCCATCTAGGTGCGGTCGCAATGCTCATCTTTGTTGAAGATGCGACCGTAGAGGCCCTTGTTCCCGCACCCGGATTTCCACGGACACTACCTGGCGGCG
>DATLOA010000271.1:0-6340 GCA_035536515.1 Burkholderiaceae bacterium
AGCAGCGCCCACCGACGGTTCGCCGAGCTCATAGCAATCGATATTGCTGCAGCTTCTTGCGCAACGTGTTGCGATTGATTCCGAGCAGCTCGGCTGCGGCGCACTGGTTGCCGTCACACCGCGTCATCGCGAACTGCAACAGCGGGCGTTCGACCGCGGTCGTCACCATGTCTAGCAAAGCGTGCGGACGCGAGCCGTCGAGATCGGCAAAATATTGATCGAGGCTGCGCAGCACACATTGTTCAAGCGTCTCACCCTGACGTGTGCGGCTAATGCGCTCACTGGTGGGGTACGCGAACCGTGCTGTCGCCGTCGAAGCTCCCGCTGTTACAGCACCATTGCGACGCGCCGCTGTCCTCGCCACCGACTTCGCCAACGCTTTCGCCATCCGTTTTTTCCTTAATGCAAGGTTGGGCTGTAGACAAGCCGATCCGACCGCTCGCCCAGCGCACAAAAGAAATCGTCGACGACGCGTGCCTGCTCGGCACGGTCATCGATGGCGTTCATTCGCTCGCAGAACTGCCGGCCGTCTTCCAGCCCTTTCGTATACCAAATGATGTGTTTGCGCGCGGTGCGCACGCCGAGCTCACCGTAGAACTGATAATGATCTTCGAGATGATCGCGCAGCAGCTCGCGCACTTCGCCGATTCTCGGCGGCGGCAAATGCGTGCCGGTGGCCAGGTAATGAGCGGTCTCCCGGAAAATCCACGGGCGCCCCTGCGCTGCGCGGCCAATCATCACCGCGTCGGCGCCGGTTTCCGAAAGCACACGGCGCGCCTTTTCAGGCGTGACAATGTCGCCGTTGGCGATTACCGGAATCGTGACCGCGCGTTTTACATCGCGGATGGTTTGATACTCGGCGCTGCCGGCGAAGCCACACTGGCGCGTGCGGCCGTGCAGCGTCAACGCGGCAATCCCGCTAGCCTGAGCCAGGCGCGCCACTTCGACCGCGTTGCGATCCTTTAAATCCCACCCGGTACGATACTTCAACGTCACCGGCACATCGACCGCCGCCACCACGGCGGCAAGAATACGTGCCACCTGCGACACATCTTTCAGCAGCGCCGAGCCGCATGCGACATTGCACACCTTTTTCGCGGGGCAACCCATATTGATATCGATGATCTGCGCGCCGCGATCGACGTTGTAGCGCGCCGCTTCGGCCAGCATCTGCGCGTCAGCACCGGCGAGCTGAACCGCCACGGGCGCGCGCTCGCCGTCGTGATTTAGGCGCCGCGCAGTTTTCTCGCTCGCCCATAGGCGCGGGTTCGACGCCGCCATCTCGGACACCGCATGACCCGCACCCAGAGTCTTGCAGAGACGACGAAACGGGCGATCCGTGACGCCTGCCATCGGCGCAACGAAAACATTATTGGGCAGCTCGTACGGGCCGATGTTCATTGCAATCGAAAAGTTGCAGCGGAGAAAACGTACGGGTCGGGCGAGCGCCGATATTAACGAAGACGGTTAAGCACAATTAGCGACAGTACATTGCACTGAGCATGGCGCATTAAAAGCGTACGCCGAACATCAGCAGCCGTGCGAACTCGCGTCGCAAATTCGGCACAACCGCCAACGCGGTAAGCCCGATCGACCTGGCCAGTGCTATAGGCGCAAAGCGTGTCGCAAAGAATGCGGGCGCCGTGCGGGTCAACGCCACGATCGCTGCGCGATCGGCGCGGCGCGATTGTGCGTACGAGTCCAGCGCGGACATCGGATCGCTACCGGACGAGAAGGCGGCGCCGACCAGCTCGGCCAACACCGCGCCATCGCGCAACCCCAGGTTCAAGCCCTGCCCCGCCACCGGATGCAGCGTCTGCGCCGCGTTGCCCAGGTAGGCGAGCCGATGCTCGACCAGACTGTCGCGCGCACGTTCGTGCAGCGGGAAGCGATTACGAGACTGCAACCCTGTAACGCGCAGCTTGCGCTCTCCTAGCTGGGTGCGGAGTTCGGCAAGGAATTCATCCTCGTTGAGCGCACTGCGTCGATCCGCCTGCGAGCTAGACATGCACCACACAAGCGCCATTCTTTGCATGCTTGACGCTCCGCGCACAGGCAGCGGCAGCAGCGCCAATGGACCGTCGCGCGTAAACCTTTCGCACGCGCTGCCGCTTTCGAGGCCGGTCACCTCGAGATCGGCGATCAACGCCGAATACACCGCCGGTGTCATCGGCTCTGTACCCAGGCCCTCGGCGCTCAACGCCAGCGGTGAAGTAAATGGCGGCTCGTCTTCCAATTCGATCCGCACGCTTGACGGGGATTGCTGCACACCTAAGACCTTCAACGGTCGGCGCACCGAAATCAATTTCTCTGCTTCGGCAGCCGTCGACAGCGCAGTGACCAAGTCGCCGTAGCGGATCGTCGCGCCGAGTATTTCGGCGCCGAAGTCGCGCTCGCCGATGACCGCACGGCCGAATTGTCCAACCGACGAAATGATGACGGTGCGAATTGGAGCTTGCTTATCACGCGGTAACTCTGCGAGCGATCCGAGCGTTTGCAGCGAGCCGAGCGACAGCGCGAGCAAACGCCGATCGGCGCGCGCCTGCTCGACGCTGCGCGCATCAAACACGACGCTCGGCACGCCTCGTTTCGATAGCAGCAGCGCGAGCGCGAGGCCGACGGGCCCGCCGCCCAAAATCGCCACCGCGTTCCCCGGCACATTGTTCGACGACGCCCTCACCGGCACGTCTCACGCGCGCCGACGGCGCTCGAGCGACTCAGATCCGCATCGAGCCGCGACAGATCTTCAGGAGTACCGGCGTTCCACCAACGTCCGCGATACAGTTCGCCGCTAACTCGGCGGGCGCGCGCCGATTTATAAAGCCATGGGAACAACGGTGCGCGTCCGTTCTGAAGGGTACTCGCAACGTCGGCGAATACGCGCGGCGAGAAAACCCCGATGTTTGCATACGTCATGCGCGGTATCGCATCCGGATCGATACGCTCATCGATTAGCGCCATATCGCCACGCAGATGAAACGGCGGATTCTCGACCAGCACGAGATGTGCGTCGGTGTCGCCGAGCTGCTGAGCTTCGCTGGGGCCCTGCAGGCGTTGATACGGAAAGTCCGTCACGATATCGCCGCTGGTCACGATGAAAGGCGCATCGCCAAGCCAGGGCAAGGCCTTGACAATGCCGCCGAGCGATTCCAGCGCATCGTCTGCGTTATTGCCTTCGCGCGAGTACCGCAGTGCGGCGCCATAGCTGCGGCCATCCCCAAGTACCGCTTCGAACTGGTCAGGCAGGTGCGCAACGTTGACGACGATCTCGAGCACTCCCGCGCGTACCAGCGACTCGATCTGCCATTCGATCAGTCGCTTTCCACCCGCGCGCAGCAACGGCTTCGGCACCGCGTCCGTTAACGGCCGCATGCGCTCACCGCGGCCCGCGGCCAGGATCAACGCGTGCGTTATGGGTGCACCGCTCATGACAATTCCAATTGATCGAACAGGCGTGCAAGCGGCGCGAGCTCGTTGTAGCGTTGAGTCACCGCACGCACGTACGCAATAAACCGCGGCGCATCTTCAAGATAATGCGGCTTGCCGTCGCGGTACCGGATGCGCGCAAAGATGCCAAGCACTTTTAAGTGCCGCTGTACACCCATCCATTCGAAATCGCGCCAGAACGACTCGAAGTCCGCGTGCACAGGCAGCCCGGCGGTGCGTGCGCGATCAAAGTAAAGGCGCGCCCACGCACGCACACGCTCGTCATCCCAGCTGATGAATGCGTCACGAAATAGCGATACCAAGTCGTACGTGATCGGGCCGACAACTGCGTCCTGAAAGTCGAGCACGCCGGGATTTGGCTCCGACACCATCAGATTGCGCGGCATGTAATCGCGATGCACGAATACCTTGGGCTGCGCCAGGTTCGCTGCCACGATGCGCACGAACATCTGTTCGAGGGCAGCACGCTGCGCTACGGTCAGCTCGCGCTGCAAGTGTCGCGCGACGAGCCAGTCCGGAAACAACGCGAGCTCTCGGCGCAACAGTTGCTCGTCATACGAAGGCAAAGCGCCGTCGACGGTTGCGAGCTGCCAGCGGATCAGCGCGTCGATCGCATCGCCGAACAATTGGTCTGCGTTGGTATCAGTCAGTGACGCGAGGTAGGTCGAGTCGCCAAGGTCGGACAGCAACAAAAAACCTTGCGCAAGATCGCTGCTCAGAATGTTGGGAACGTGCACGCCAGCCGTCCGCATCAGCGCCGCGATCCGAACGAACGGCCGCGAATCCTCGGTCGCGGGCGGCGCATCCATCGCAATCAGACTCCCGCCATCGCAATCGAGGCGAAAATATCGGCGTGAACTGGCGTCCACCGACGCTGGCCGCAGCGATGCTTCGACGATGCCGTACTTGGAAGCATGCGTTGCAAGCCACGCCGCGAGGGAGACCAGGCGCGCGTCGCGAGCTTCGATCGGCAAGGTGGACACGGTTGGATTCATCGGGCAATGTGAAGCGTCAGGCGAAAAGCGAAGGGGTTACGATTCCGCCGGCACCTCGCGCTCACGTTCACATTTCACACTTCGCTTTTCACACTTTTCGCTGATTCTAGATGCCGCGCTTGCTGCCTGCGTTGCTTTGCGCCGTTCTGACGGCAAGCGTTCAAGCACGCGCGCAGGCACCTGCTAAAGAAGCCCCGCAGGAGTCCGCACGCCCGCAACTGAAGCTCGAACGCCAGCTCGACGAAAACCGCTCGCCTGCGCGCGAAGGTGCACCCACGTACGCACGCGCGCAAAACATTGAAGGCTCCATCGACGAGCGCGTGATCTTGCGCGGCGACGCTGAGATACGCCGCAGCGGCACCGTGCTGAGAGGGGACACGATTACGTATACGCAGGCCACCGATATGGTCAACGTCGAAGGCCAGGCGCGCGTGTTTCGCCACGGCGCATCCTTTTCGGGACCGCGCCTCGATTTTCGCGTTGATGCGCAGACCGGCACGATGCCCGATGCTGCCTTCACGTACGCCGCACGCAGTGGGCGCGGCAATGCAACGCTGATCGAATTCCTTGGCAGCGAGCGAGCGCGCATGGAGAACGCAAGGTTCACCACCTGCGGCCCGGGCGACAACGCGTGGTGGGTGCACGCCGAATCGATCGAGTTCGATGGACTCGACGAAACGGCCACTGCTACTTTCGCGACGCTGTATTTCAAAGGTCTGCCGATTCTTGCTTCGCCGATTCTGAGTTTTCCGACCAGCGACCGACGAAAATCAGGCTTTCTAACGCCGAGCTTCGGACTGAGCTCGACGCTCGGCACCGACATCAGTGCCCCCTATTATTTCAATTTGGCGCCGAACTACGACTACACGCTGACGCCGCGCGTGATGAGCAAGCGAGGATTGTTGCTTGAAAACGAGCTGCGCTATCTGAACCCGAATCATCGCGCCACTCTGGTGTATGACGTGATCGCGAAGGACCAGCAATTCGACGGATCGCGCGACTTCAAGGCGGTGCGCTACGAGTACGCGTCGCCGCTCGGCTTCGGCGCGGGCATCAACTACAACCGCGTGTCGGACGATCGATACTTCGTTGACTTCGCCACCACTATTGTCGACACCTCCCAAAAAGTGCTTCCGCAGGACGGCTACCTTGCGTACAACCAGCCGTACTGGAACACCTCCGTGCGCATCACGAAGAATCAGACGCTGCAGGATCCGAATACGTTTCAACTGGTGGCCAAGCCGTACGAGCGTGTGCCACAGGCAATTGTTAGCGGCTACATCGCCGACTGGCGCGGCTTTGAAGCGTCGGCAGCACTCGAAGGCACGCGATTCGATCATCCAACGCTGGAAACGGGTAACCGCTATCTGGCCGACGTGCGCGCCGCGTATCCGATCCTCGCTCCGGGCTGGTTCTTCGTTCCGCGCGCGCGCGTGTCGTCGACAGCCTACGATCTGGATCCGCGCTTTCGACCGGGCGATGCCTCGCAAACGCGCACGCTACCGATCCTGAGCATCGACACGGGCCTGGTCTTCGAGCGCGACATCGGCTGGTTCGGCCGCGCCGCGCAGCAGACGCTCGAGCCGCGCCTGTTCTACGCGTACATCCCGTACCGCAATCAAAGCAATCTGCCCAACTTCGACAGCGCGCTGGCCGATCTGAACTACTCGCAGCTGTTCACCGAAAACATCTACTCGGGCTCGGATCGAATCTCTGAAGCGAATCAGCTGACCGCAGCGCTAACGACGCGCGTTTTAGACAGCGAAACCGGCGCGGAGCGACTGCGCGCAGCAATTGGGCAGCGGTATTACTTCAGCGAGCAGCGAGTCACGCTGCCTGGCGAGACCCCGCGCAGCCAGAATTCCACCGACGTTCTGGCAACGTTGACCGCGCAGCTC
>DATLOA010000272.1:0-3154 GCA_035536515.1 Burkholderiaceae bacterium
GACGCTGCTGGCCCTGGCGCACCGTGTAGTCAAGCAGTTGCTTGTACAGATACTCGGAATGCTGTTGCGCCAATCGCGGGTTCGCCGGCGCTGTCGAATTACCATCCACGCCGTGGCACGCGGCACATATTTGTGAAGCAACTTGCTGACCGCGGGCCGGATCGACCTTTGGCGCAGGCTTCATCTGACCATGCGCGTCGATCGCCGCGCCGAGGCTTCCCGCGACGCTAATTGCGATCATCAAACGCAGCCAACTTGCAAATTTCATCAAACAATTACTCCAAGCGAAAACGACTGACGAAGCAAAGCGCCGCGTATTCTACGCAACCCCATCTGGCGCCTCTGGCGCAAGCGCCGCGACCGTGCAGCTGTTTCGTTCCGCCAAGTTCGTAATGTCTGTCGCTGCGCTCGACGACTTGCCGACGCCGTCATTGCCGGAGATCGCTTTCGCGGGGCGCTCCAACGCCGGCAAGTCCAGCGCGATCAACGTGCTTACCGGTCAGAAACGCTTGGCGTTCGCGAGCAAGACACCGGGCCGCACCCAGCTGCTGAATTTTTTCGAGCTTTCCGAGCGCGACGAAGACAAGCAAATAGTGGCGCGCGGAATACTGGTCGATCTGCCGGGTTATGGTTTCGCACAAGCCCCACAGGCGCAGCGCAGCCAGTGGGACGAGTTGGTAGGCGGGTACGTGGCGCAGCGCCAGACGCTGGTTGGCATCGTGATCGTAATGGATGCTAGGCGCCCGCTGATGCCAGGCGATGAAGCGCTCATAGATTTCGTCGGAAGCCAGTCATCTTTGCATTTCCTGCTAACCAAGTCGGACCAGCTGAACAACTCCGAGAAGAAAGTTGCGATCGCGGCTGTTCAACAGCGCGCCGCGCGCATAGGCTCGCGTGCTACAGCACAGTTGTTTTCAGCGCTCAAGCGCGAAGGCATCGACGAGCTGGCCTATATCCTTTCCGGCTGGTTGCGCAGTTGACGTTGCGGTGCGCAGCCGTTAGAAGGCGCAAGGTTAAGAAAGCGCAACAGGAGCTTGCATGCAGATCCTAGGTGGGTATCCGTCGGTCCGAAGGCGCCGCATGCGGCACGACGAGTTTTCGCGGCGGATGATGCGCGAGCATCGGGTAACGACGGACGACCTGATTTACCCCGTGTTCGTTCTGGAGGGAGAAAAGCGAGTCGAACCGGTAGCGTCGATGCCTGGCGTTGAGCGCGTATCGCTGGACCGGCTGTTGCCGATTGCGGAAGAGTGCGCGCGCCTCAAAATTCCGGTCATCGCGCTGTTTCCGGTCATTGAACAATCGCTGAAGTCGGCAGATGGCCGTGAGGCAACGAATCCTGATGGCATCGTGCCGCGCATTGCGCGGCAACTCAAGCAGCGATTCCCGCAGCTGGGCGTTTTGACCGATGTCGCACTCGATCCATATACGACCCACGGACAGGACGGCGTTATCGACTCGTCGGGCTATGTGCTTAACGACGAAACGCTTGCGATTTTGACGCAGCAGGCGCTGCTACAGGCGCAGTCTGGCGTCGACATCGTCGCGCCAAGCGACATGATGGATGGCCGCATCGGCGCAATCCGCTCCGTCCTCGAGCAAAACGGCGCAATACATACGCGCATTCTGGCTTACTCCGCAAAGTATGCGAGCGCGTTCTTCGCGCCGTTTCGCGACGCGGTCGGATCATCGAGCAATCTTGGTGCATCGAACAAGACGACATATCAGATGGATCCGGCGAATACGGACGAAGCCTTGTGGGAAGTCGGGCTCGACCTCGCCGAGGGTGCCGATATGGTGATGGTAAAGCCAGGCATGCCGTATCTCGACATCGTGCGCCGTGTCAAGGACACGTACAAGGCGCCGACGTTCGTCTATCAGGTGAGCGGCGAATACTCGATGCTGAAAGCGGCAGCCGCCAACGGCTGGCTCGACGAGAAAAAAGTCATCATGGAATCCATGCTCGCGTTCAAGCGCGCCGGCGCCGATGGAATCCTGACGTACTTCGGCGTGCAGGTCGCACGCTGGTTGCGAGAAGAAGCCTAAGCCACTAGGCGATGATCGAACGCGCGGTTTCCGATTCGATCCAGCGCAAGTAGGCGGCGTTACCGGCCGCAATCGGCCAGGCAATGATCTCAGGCACTTCGTATGGGTGCAGATGGCGGATCGCCTGCTCGACGTCGCCGTAGCGCTCGCGCGTGGTCTTGAGCAACAGCAGCACCTCGCTCGCGCGTTCGACGTTGCCTTGCCAGCGATAGATCGACTGGACCGGCGCCAAGCGATTGACACACGCCGCCAGGCCTTGCTCGACCAGGGCCAGGGCGATGCGATCTGCAACAAGCTCGTCTGGACAATTAGTCAAGACGACCCACGCCTCAACCATCGTGGCTACGACACCGAGTCTTTATCGGCTTCGTCGGCAACGGGCTGCGGGCGATCTACCAGTTCCATGAACGCCATCGGCGCGTTATCGCCGACCCTGAACCCCATCTTCAGGATGCGCGTGTAGCCGCCGTTGCGGGCCGCGTAGCGCGGGCCGATTTCGCTGAACAGCTTGACGACCATCTCGCGGTCGCGCAACCGATTGAACGCGAGGCGCTTGTTGGCAACCGTCGGCTCACGGCCGAGCGTGATCAGCGGTTCGACCACGCGCCGCAGTTCCTTCGCCTTCGGCAGCGTGGTCTTGATCGCTTCGTGGCGTAGCAACGAGTTGGTCATGTTGCGCAACATCGCAAGCCGGTGTGAGCTGGTGCGATTGAGTTTGCGCAGCCCGTGTCCGTGACGCATTTTTCGCTCCGATTCCGTGTCTTAGAAATTGCGAATCTTCGATCCCGACTCGATGAAGGAGCGGGCGGCTCGCTTTTATTCAGTTAACTGTTACTGGCGCTCCATCCCTGCCGGTGGCCAATTCTCCAGCTTCATACCGAGCGTAAGGCCGCGCGCGGCCAGTACTTCCTTGATCTCGTTCAGCGACTTGCGTCCGAGATTCGGCGTCTTCAGCAGCTCGTTTTCCGTCCGCTGAATCAGATCGCCAATGTAATAAATGTTCTCCGCCTTCAGGCAATTGGCCGAGCGCACGGTCAGTTCGAGGTCATCGACGGGGCGCAGAAGGATCGGATCGACCTGCGGAGCGCGCGACGATTGCGCAAGCGCC
>DATLOA010000273.1:0-4858 GCA_035536515.1 Burkholderiaceae bacterium
CCGCAGCACATTGTCAGGATGACGTGGTACCTGTTGAGTCGGGACGAATATGTGACGCGCCTTGGCGAAATTGGGGCCGCTTATCGTGAGCTAATGTCAGCGCAGGGAAACGTTCACTACCCCGTGATGACGGCAGTGCAGGTTGCAGCGCTGATCGAGCCGCAGGCGAAGGTCGAGCTCGAAGTGACGGCGATGTTGCCTGATTGAACAATTGCAAAGCTCACAATGACCATTTCCACCGATTGCAAACACTCGCGCCACTTCAAAGCGGACAGAGTAACGTGTCCGATCAAGAAACTTGGTTTTCTTAAAGAACAGCATGCTCGTCACCACTAAAACTAAACAGCGATCCATCTATCAGCCTGAACAGGACAACTTGACGTTTCCGGCAGAGCCGACCTTCGCCTCAGTGACCGAGGAGCGTCAGCACCGCAAGGAGCGTCTAGTCGCCTGCTGCCGAGCGTTTGCGATGCAGGGTCTGGATTACGGTTTCGCCGGCCATTTGACCGTACGCGACCCCGGGCAGCCGCACCTCTACTGGACGAATCCGATGGCGGTGCATTTCTCGATGGTCAAGGTATCCAACCTGATCCTCGCTGATCACAGCGGCCGCGTGGTCGAAGGGCGCTATGCCATCAACCGAGCCGGATTCGTCCTACATGGCGCAGTCCATGAAGCGCATCCAGACATCGTCGCGATGTGCCATGCGCACACGGTCTACGGAGGAGCCTTCGCCTCCTTGGGCAAGAAGCTGGAACCCATCACACAGGATGCGGCTGTGTTCTTTGAAGACCACGTCGTCATTAAGGATGAAGCAGGTCGCGTGGCGGTCGAGACGCAGGCAGGGGTTGGCGTGGCGGCCGCGTTCAAGGGCGTCAAGGCGGCGATTCATCAGAACCACGGGCTGATTACGTGCAGCCGTCACAGTATCGAAGCCGCGGCATTCTGGTTCATGGCGCTTGAGCGCTGCTGTCAGCAGCAGCTGATGGTGGACGCCACCGGTCTTGAACCCCATCTGGTGCCACCTGACCGAGCGCGCTACAGCCGTGAGCACGTCGGCAGCGAATACATCGGGTGGCTTCACTTCCAGCCGATTTGGGAACAGATCCGGGAGACTCAACCCGATATGTTCAATTGAAGTAATGCTATCGGTTGTGCTCTAAGGTCACTCCGCTTCCTCGAGAAGATCAAGGGATGAAGGGTCAGCGAGGCAGAGCCCACGCTCGAGATAGCTGAGGCAGAGCGACTGGAGTTGCACGGGTAGCGCACGCACCATCTTTGGCGGAGCGTCACTTCGAGAATCGCGCGCGTCGGGCCGACCATCGCTGCAACGAATATGTACGAGGTCAAGGCGAGGTCTTCGTCACTCTGCTGTGATCTTCGCGTCGCGGATCACCCTGCTCCACTTGACAGTCTCACTGCCGATGAACGACTCGAACTCAGCCGGCGTGCTGCCGACCGGGATCGTGCCCATTTCATCGAGCCGTTGTTTGACGTCCGGCAGCTTCACGATGGCTGCGACCTCGTCCGCAACGCGGCTGATGACCGCCGGCGGCGTGCCGGCGGGCGCGAGGATTCCAGCCCACGTGCTGCCAGTGAAACCTTTGATGCCCTGCTCGATGAAAGTCGGCACGTCGGGCAGTGCTGCCAGACGCGTTTCGCTCGCAACACCGATCAGCCGCACCTTGCCGGCTTTGCCCGGACTGATCAAGCCGACGGCAGCGTCCATGAACAACTGAATGTGGCCGCCCATTAAGTCCGTCAGCGCCGGCGCCGAGCCCTTGTACGGAATGTGCACCATGCTCGTTTGCGTCATCGACTTCAGCAATTCTGTGGTCAGGTTGACCGCCGAGCCGTTGCCGCTGGAGCCATAGCTCACTTTGCCGGGATTCTTGCGCGCATAGTCGATCAGGTCGGCCGCGTTCTTGAACGGCGTGTCATTGTTAACGGCGGCCACCAGCGGAGAAACGCCGATCAGCGACACCGCCGCCAGGTCCTTCTTCGGGTCATACGGCAATTTCGGATACAGCGTGGTGTTGGCCGCATAGGCGGCGATCACGACCGCCAACGTATATCCGTCCGCCGGTGATTTTGCGAGCGCGTCGACGCCGATGATGCTGTTTGCGCCGGGCTTGTTGTCGATCACTACGGACTGGCCCAGCCGCTCCTGCAACTTCTGCGTTATCAGCCGCGCAGTGATATCGGTGAAGCCGCCGGGCGTGTACGGAACGATCACCTTAATCGGCTTCGACGGCCAGGCCTGAGCACCGGCGCGCGGTACGAGCAAGGTCGCTGCGCCGGCAATAAGCGTGCTGTTGAAACTTCGGCGGTCGATGTGCTTCTTGTTCATCATGTCTCCTTCTAAACCGATTTCAAGTGTTCGACGATGTAACGCTCGCGCAATTCGCGCTTCAGTATCTTGCCAATTGCGTTGCGTGGCAATTCGTCGACACAAATCAGATCGTGCACCCGCTGCGTCTTGCCGACCCTGGCATTGAGCCACTCGTGCATATCGCCAGCGGCAATGTTGTGTCCGCCATGCAGAACAACAAACGCCACCGGCGTCTCACCCCACTGTACCGACGGCACGCCAACCACCGCGGCCTCAGCCACCGCGGCGTGCGCGAGCAGCTGCGCTTCAAGGTCACTCGAGTAGATGTTGAAGCCGCCGGAGATGATCATGTCCTTCTTACGATCAAACAGCGTCAGGAAACCGTCGGCGTCGAAGCGGCCGACATCGCCGGTGCGTATGAACCGTTTGCCGTCGGGAGCGTGCCACTCGGCTTCGCGCGTTTGCTGCGGCTGGTTGTGATAGCCCGTCATCATCGTCGGCGAATGACCAACGACTTCACCGGCTTCTCCGACCGACACTGCACGCCCGGCATCGTCGATCAACCGGATGTCATGGCCTTCCGCCGGCCGGCCCACCGTATGCAATTTGTCGGGGTGCAGGTGCGCCTCGAGAATGCAGGTGCCGCCGCCTTCGGTCATACCGTAGAACTCGATCAGTCCTCCACGCCAGCGCGCTACCACATCGGCTTTCAACGCCGCCGGGAACGGCGCGCTGGTGGAAAACTTCATGTGGAACGACGACAGATCGTGGCGGCCGAAATACGGCAATGCCATGATGCGCTGGTACTGCACTGGCACCAGCATCGTATGCGTCGCACGGTGGCGCTGCGCCAACGCCAGATAGGCGGCCGCATCGAATTTGGCGAGCAGCACGACGGTGCCACCTAAGCCGAGCGCCGGAAAAAATGCAACGAGTGTCGTATTCGAATACAGCGGTGTCGCCAGGATGGTGACCGCGTCGGGTCCATAGCCATACGGTGCGCCGCGCAGCATGTGCATCCATCGCATGACATGAGGCTGCACGACACCCTTCGGCGTGCCGGTCGTACCTGATGAGTAGATAAGGTTGAATGGCGATTCTGGTTGTACGGTTACCGCCAGCGGTCGGGTGCCCGGCGCCGGAAGCCACTGATCGAATGGCACTCCCGGTGCGCCGGCATCGAGCGCAATGCAACGCGGTTTAATCTCGACCGGCACCAGCGCTGCCGCGGTTGCATCGACAAACAGCAACGTAGCACCGGCGTCACGCAGCATCGATGCGAAAACAGCCGGAGTCACCGAAGACGAAAGTGGCGCAACCACTGCACCCGCGCGCAAGCCTCCCAGGAACAGCGCTGCCTGCTGCGGGGTAGTCGATCCGCACAACGCAATCACGTCGCCCACGCGCACGCCATCGCGCTGCAGCGCGACCGCCACTTGATCCATCAGCGCATCGAGCTCGGCGAATGTGAGCTGCTGATTCTTCTGATCGCCCTGTACCAGGGCCGGCTGCAGCGGCCGCGTCGCCGCGTGCTCGCGCACGACATCTGCGATGCTGCGAAACGTCCGGCTGAACATCACTCGAGAACGCGTTGTTACTTGGCGTCAGTGGAGACCGACGCAAATCGGCGCGACAGCGTCTCAGCTACGCAGACTGGGCGGTCCGAACCTTCGCGTTCGATCGTCGCCTTGATCGTCAGCTGCATACCGCCCGCTAGCGTCTCGCATGCAAGCAGCTCGAAGCGGCCGCGCACGCGGCTGCCGACGGGAACCGGCGCCGGAAAGCGTACGCGGTTCAGCCCATAGTTGATCGCGGTGCCAACATTGACGATAGTGAAAGCGGTGGACGACAGCAGCGGCAGCAGAGACAACGTCAGGAAGCCATGCGCAATCGTCGTTCCGAAGGGACTCGCCGCGGCACGTGCGGAATCGACGTGGATCCATTGCCGGTCACCCGTGGCCCCGGCAAACGCGTCGATTTTCGCCTGATCGATCACAATCCATTGGCTGATGCCCAACACCCCGCCGACTCGCTGCGGAAGTTCTTCGAGGTGAAAAATGTTGGCATCGCTCACGCACCAGCCCCTTCTTTTGTTTCGGATCGGCCGAGGCTTTGGCCGTCCGCCTATCAACAGTGCTGCTAGCCGCCGGTGGGACGATCGGCGTGATCGACTTGATCGGAAGACAGCGTCGAGCGGTGCTCCTGCAACGCGCTCAGTACCATCTCCGACAAGCCTTCGCCCGCATGCTGATCGATATGCGCAAGCAGCTCGCGCCGCATGCGCGGATCCCAGAATTTGCGCAGGTGCGTGGCGACGCCTTGCGATGCTTCCTCGCGATCGGGCATCGCACCGAAAAATTCACCGATGCGATTGGCCATGTGAACCAGATTTTTTGCGTCCACGAGCCGTGCTCAGTCGATTGACAGGCCGAACCGCTCGGGCGCTGTGTATGCGACGAAGTCGTCGCGGCGCGCGAAGCCTGCGAGCGCCATCCCTGCGGCCTCGGCCGTGCGCACCGCCAGCAC
>DATLOA010000274.1:0-4421 GCA_035536515.1 Burkholderiaceae bacterium
CCATCTTCGGCTCGGCGCGCGGGATGTCGATCGGCTGCGCCGCCGTGCGTTCGGCGTCGGACAGCATCGGAAGCGAGCCCGGCTTTAGATACTCACCATTGCGGCGAACATCTTCCGACGGTTCACGCAAGATGCGGCGCACCCACTGTGCGACAGCCGCGTCATCGTCGGTATCGATACGCTTGATGCGGCCCTTCGCTGCAACTTTCGGCGCCTTTGCGACGTCGAGCGCATACGCATCCAGCATCGGCTCAACATTGCGCACCGTCACCGGCAGTACCGGCTGCGCATTCGCTTCGAGGATGCCGAAGCGCGATGGGAACTTAACCAGCGGCGGATCGTCGTCGATACGGACTTTCATCGGAAACGCTGCCGCGTTTGCGAGCGTGCGCCCGGCATCGTCTTTCAGATTGCCGGGCAACAAGATCGTCGCTTCGCTGCGCTCTGCGAACGGCCCCTTGAACTCGACCGAGTCGACCGTCGCGACGTTGGGATCAATGGTAGGCCGGTGCACTGCACCGTCTACGCCACGCAGCTCGATCTTGGACGCGATGTCGCGCGCAACCGGCGCCGTGAACTCGAGCCGCGACGGCAATACCGGAATGCAGCCCGCGTTGGCGTTGACGCGCTCACACGTAAAGCGCGCGGAGAACTGCGGACGCACCTGATACGGCAGGGTCTGTGACTCGGTGGTGGCGATACCGTTCGTGGTCTTGATGCCCGTGCCCCACACGAGCCGCACATTTGAGCCCGCCGGCAGCGGCCGGCCGCAGCTTGCGACCAAAATCGGCGCGTCGACCAGTCGCACATCCTTGACTGCGGCCACACCGCGATTACCGCGTTTGAAAATTACATCGAACAACACCCGCGCGCGATTTTTTTGCTCGGCCACAATGCGCTCGCGTTCTTTGCCTTCGATGATGGCAAGCGGCAGCCGTTCGCCTATGCCGTCGACCGCGCAGTACGCGTTGGCGCGCACGCTTGCCAGATCCGCGTGCGCGTCGAGCGCCAGCATGAACACCTGCGCTTCGTCGATGCGATCCTCGCCTTCATCGGGCCACGCGCCGCGAATCGACGGGCCGCCGGTCGAGAAACGGAAGGTTTGCGCCGCGACCTCGGCACCCGCGAATGTCTTCAGACCCGGCTTGGTCTTGAAGTTGCACTCAATGCCGGCCGGCAGATCCTGGTCGAAGTCGTACAGCCAGTTACGCGCGTCTGCCCACCGTCCCCGGCCCGAATTTTTACCAAGCGTCGTGCATTCAATATCAAACGGCGCCTCGCTGCGAGGATCGCCAAAGCTCACCATCGGCTGCGAGAAGCGCGCGACGACCTGCCGCCCGTCCTTGATTTGCCCCTGCGGACTGAACGACTCGACTTTCGCCGTGTCTTGCGCGGCGACGGCCGCGACCAATGACAACATCAAGGCGACGGCAACGGTACGAACTCGCATAGACAGCTCTCCGGTGATGCCGCCATTGTGCAGAGTGGAATGAAACATGTGTGAAGCGCGCGTGAACGGACTGCGCCGAGAGCACAATTACGAAATGGCCCTAGATATCTCGCTGAAGGATTCGAATCCGGATTCGAAGCCCACACACGCTGCGCCGGCGGTGCTCGATCTGATCGGCAACACGCCGATGATCGAGGTGACCCGACTCGACACCGGGCCGTGCACGTTGTTTCTGAAGCTCGAATCGCAAAATCCAGGAGGCTCGATCAAGGACCGGATCGGCCGCTCGATGATCGAAGGCGCCGAGCGGCGCGGCGACCTGAAAGCCGGCGGCACGGTCGTTGAGGCGACCGCAGGTAACACGGGGTTAGGACTCGCACTGGTCGCGCGCGCGAAAGGCTATCGCGTGGTGCTCGTCGTTCCGGACAAGATGTCAAGCGAGAAGGTTCTGCACCTGAAGGCGCTGGGCGCCGAAGTGAACCTGACCCGATCAGATGTCGGCAAAGGCCATCCCGAGTATTACCAGGACGCTGCCGCCCGGATCGCGGCGGAAATTCCCGGCGCGTTCTTCGCGAATCAGTTCGGCAACCCGGACAACCCGGACGCACACGAACAGACCACCGGGCCGGAGATCTGGCGGCAATGCGATCACCGACTGGATGCAATCGTCGTCGGCGTCGGATCGGCGGGGACGATGACCGGCTTGACGCGCTACTTCCGCAGGGTCGCGCCCGCGGTCGAGTTCGTGCTGGCCGATCCTGCAGGCTCGATCCTCGCCGATTACATCAAGACAGGCGAGATGGGGACTGCGGGCTCATGGGCAGTGGAAGGCATCGGCGAAGACTTCATTCCCTCGATCGCCGATTTCAGCGGCGTCAAGCATGCGTATTCGATTGCGGACGAGGAAAGCTTTGCGACTGCACGAGCGCTGCTACGCGCGGAGGGAATCTCGGGCGGTTCTTCGACCGGCACATTGCTCGCTACTGCGTTGCGATACTGCCGCGAACAGAACACGGCGAAGCGGGTGGTGAGCTTCGTGTGCGACACCGGCACGCGCTACCTGTCGAAGGTCTATAACGATCAATGGATGATCGACCAGGGTCTGCTGAAGCGTGCCCGCCTCGGCGACCTGCGCGATTTGATCGCGCGCCGCTTCGACGAAGGCGCGGTTGTTGCCGTCGGACCGAGCGACACATTGATGACCGCGTTTCAACGGATGCGGCTGGCGGAAGTGTCGCAGCTCCCGGTGCTCGATCAGAAGAAGCTACTGGGAGTGATCGACGAATCCGATTTGCTGCTGACGGTGCACGACGATGCCGCGCGCTTTCATTCGCCCGTCAGCGAAGCGATGACGAAGAAACTAGATACCGTGCGGCCCGATGCAAGCCTCGAGACACTACGGGAGATTCTAGATCGCGGTCTGGTCGCAATCATTGCCGATGATAAGCAGTTTTATGGCCTCGTCACGCGGTTCGATCTATTAAATCATCTGCGCAAGAAACTGACATGATCGACGACAAACAAGATTTCGCGACACGGGTTATTCACGCAGGTCAATCGCCTGACCCATCGACCGGCGCGATCATGCCGCCGATCTACGCCACTTCAACTTTCGTTCAGCAAAGCCCCGGCGTGCACAAAGGGCTCGATTACGGCCGCTCGCACAATCCCACGCGCTGGGCGCTCGAGCGCTGCGTCGCCGATCTCGAAAGCGGCGCGCAGGCATATGCATTTGCCTCCGGCATGGCCGCGATCGCGACGGTGCTTGAGACGCTTGACGCCGGTGCACATATCGTGGCCGGAGACGATTTGTACGGCGGCACGTTTCGACTATTCGAGCGCGTTCGCAAGCGCAGCGCGGGACACACGCTCGCGTTCGTGGACATGTCAAACCTCGATCAACTGTCGGCGGCGCTGCGGCCCGAGACAAGAATGGTCTGGGTCGAAACGCCGAGCAACCCGACGCTGAAGCTCGCTGACCTCGATGCGATCGCCAAGCTCTGCCATACACGCAATATTGTCGCGGTTGCCGACAACACTTTTGCGAGCCCATGGGTGCAGAGGCCGCTTGAGCTCGGTTTCGATATCGTCGTGCATTCGACCACGAAGTATCTGAACGGGCACTCGGACGTGATTGGCGGCGTTGCGGTCGTATCCGGCGATGAGCGCGTGGGGCCGATGCGCGAGCAGCTTGGCTTTCTGCAGAACGCGGTGGGTTCCATCGCGGGACCGTTCGACAGCTTCCTAACGCTGCGTGGAATCAAGACGCTTGCGCTGCGCATGCAGCGCCACTGCGAGAATGCGTTGGCGCTGGCGCAATGGCTTGAAGCACAGCCGAAGGTGAAACGCGTCCGCTATCCGGGCTTGCCGTCACATCAACAGCACGCGTTAGCGCGCAAACAGATGCACGGCTACGGCGGAATGATCTCGATTGATCTCGACACCGACCTCGCGGGTACGCGCCGCTTCCTCGAGCGCTGCGAGATCTTTGCACTCGCCGAAAGCCTGGGCGGCGTCGAAAGCCTGATCGAGCATCCGGCAATCATGACGCACGCTACGATTCCGCCGCCGCAGCGTGCGACGCTCGGCATCGGCGATTCTCTCGTACGTCTGTCGGTCGGAGTCGAGAATGTCGATGACCTGCAGCGCGATCTCGCATGTGCACTCGCTGCGATTTAAAGTGACGGACCCGCCTAGCCTTCGAGCGAGTACATGCAATTTACCTTGACGTCGGTTTAGATCCAGCCAACGCAATCAGTCGCGCAAACAATGCTTCCGCGATTTCGACGCCGTCGGTGATCGCGCGCTGTGCAAGGTCCGCCCTTCTTTGTCCCGGCAATCGTACGTCTGGGTCTGCACACATCACGTCGATCAGCGCTTCGACTCGCGAGCAATACACGTCCGTTCCCGCGAGGGCTGCGGGATCGATGACCAGAAATACCTGACCCAGTCGCGGCTGGTTGCCTTCGTC
>DATLOA010000275.1:0-5206 GCA_035536515.1 Burkholderiaceae bacterium
ATGGCTGTGGGGTCGAGTCGCCGGCGACGCGATCGATCTCGCTACCTTGGCCGCCTATAGCGGATCGCGCAACAGGCTGGGACGCGGTATAGGCATTGTGGCCGTTGCAGGGGTCACTGCATTGGATCTCACGATCGCCAAAGCGGCGAGTGAACGCGATGAACGCCGCTCGCGCGATTGGGTGGATTACAGCGATCGCAGTGGGTTTGCGCGATCCGTGGAGGAGATGCGCGGGGCGGCGCTGCGGGAACTGGAGATGCCGCAAGCGTTGAAAACCACGGCCACGGCTCAGAACAAAGCTTTAGTGCAGGCCTAGCCAGGCAAGCGATGGAGGTATGCAGGCGCAGTTGACGAGTCGACGCATATGAGGTCTCCTTTGAAGTAGCGATAACCAACTCCTGGGGGAATAATCGGCCGCTCTCAGCCCTCTTCTGCGTCGCGCCGTTCGTTGACGAACTCACTGCAGATCGAAGACCATCAGGACTTCCAGCGTCGGCAGTGGCGAGCTGAACGTATTGGTTGGCTGGCGATGGCCCTGCTGATCGTGGCTGCCGTTGCCGGCCTCCTGGGCGGTGGCGGTGTGCTCGCCGATGCCAGCTCAGCCAGTGCCGACGGCCGCAGCCGCGTTGAATATCAGCGGTTTGCCAGAAAAGGGTCGACAACCACGCTAGAAATTATCGCGGCATCTGGCGAACGCGAACTGCGCATCAGGATTGACGAGCGCTACCTAAGTGCGATGTCGCTGCGATCGATCACTCCGCCGCCGCTGGCAACTGTGCTGAGCGAACGAAGCTATACGTTCTCGTTTAATCGAGCGCCGGGTGCGATCGACACCCGAGTCAAGCTGCACCTCGAACCCGACTCAGCCGGTTCTCTGGAAGGCGCTGTCGCGATCGACGATGCGGCGCCGTTGCGTATCCGTCATTTTATCTTTCCGTGAGGTTTGACTATGGACTCGGTGCTGCGGGCGTCGGTGGTTTACTTCGGACTGTTGATCATCATGCGTCTGGCGGGCAAGCGTTCGCTGGCGCAGATCACGACGTTCGATTTCGTGCTGCTGCTGATCATCGGCGAGGCAACTCAGAATGCGCTGCTCGGGCAGGACTTCTCGATGACAAACGCGCTGATCGTAATCGTGACCTTAGTCGGCATCGACATCGGCTTGTCGCTGCTGAAGCGGCGCTCGAAGGCGCTCGACCGGTTTCTTGAAGACGTGCCGCTGGTAATCGTCGAAAACGGTGTACCGCTGAAAGACCGAATGCACAAAGCGCGCGTCGACGAGGAGGACATCCTCAGTGCGGCGCGTCACTTGCAGGGCCTGGAGCGGATGGAGCAGATTCGCTACGCTGTCCTGGAAAGTAGCGGCGGTATTTCGATTGTGCCCATGAAAAGCGCGCCATAAATTCGGCGTCGGTCACACCGCCGCCGCCGCTCAGTCGGTTTCGGCTAACCCAAGCTCGTCAATGATTTCGTACTTGCGCTCGGCCATTTGCTCGCCTAGCGCTTGCGTCTCCAGCCCGCTCTGCCTCAGCTTCGGAAACATTTCGCTTTCTTCCTCTTCAACGTGATGAGCGATCGCTTCGCTTAGCGCCTTCACTTTCGCGTCGTAGTCATCGTCCTCAGGGGACATTTCTTCGATCTCAGCGATGAGTTGCTTGGCGTCTGCGTGCTCTTCTTCGGCCTCATCAACGATTTCTATGTCATCGCCCAGCGCTTGACGTGCTGCCGGGTAAAAAATTTCCTCTTCAATCTGTGCGTGCACGGTCAGCTTTTCACAGATCTCAGCTGCGAGGCTCTCTTTGGCGTCTACATCGTCGCTGGCCAGTTGTTCGTACTCGTTAAAAAGCGCTTCGACTTCCCGGTGATCTTCCTGTAACAGTTCAATCGCGTCGTTTGCTTCGGCTGCCATGATCGTTTCCTCAGACTTGTGGGGTTTAACGCTTTCAAGCGTTTCGGGGTGGCTCGACAATGCCGCAACGCTCAGCAAGGGATATGCCGGGTACGCCTTTCAATCGACAGAGCGGTAGGTAGAGCTAAAACCGGCAGCGGTGATTTTCGACAACGGCAGCGGCCATTGCGCATATCGGATTCGAAGCGGTTAGGTCGGGGTGTGCGATGCTGGTTGAATGCCGCGCGCACCTTTTCCGCAAGTACAGATCGCCAGCGATCAGTTGATAGTGCAGCTGTACCTGCCTGACGCTCGGCATGGTTTCTATCGGGGCACGCGATTTGACTGGTCTGGCGTCGTTGCCGGCATGCAGTTCAGGGGCCATCATTATTACGAGCCCTGGTTTACGAAGTGCGACAACACGGTGTACGACTACATCGACAACGCCACGGACATCATTGCCGGCCGGCAGAGCGCGATCACCGGCCCGGCCGAAGAATTTCCGCAGCCGCAAGGGTTTGACACGGCAAAACCAGGCGAAACCTTCGTAAAGCTGGGCGTCGGCGTCCTGCGTAAAACGTCGGCCGCGCCTTACAGCTGCTACGAATCCTACGAAATCGTCGACCCGGGAACATGGTTAATTCGCAGTACGGCGTCCTCGATCGAGTACACGCAAGAGGTCAACGATGCGCGCACAGGGTGTGGCTATGTTTACCGCAAGGTCGTCAGCGCCCCATCAGGACGCTCGGACCTTGTCATTGAGCATTCGCTGCACAACACAGGGCGGGTGCAGATAAGTACGGAGCAATACAACCACAATTTTCTAACGCTCGACGGGACCTCTATCGGGCCTGACTTCGTAGTCACGCTGCCGTTCGAAATTCGCACGCCGGCGCAGGATCGGAAGCTCGCCGCCGTGCACGGCAACCAGATTCACTTCGTTCAGGCACTGGCGCCGCGCGATGTAGTCAGTCTCCTCATCCACGGCTTCGGCGAAGCAGGGGACTACGATATCCGCGTTGATAATCGAAAAACAGGCGTCGGGGTACACGTCATCGGCAATCGGCCAATGACAAAGCTCGCGCTTTGGTCCATCCGCAGCGTGCTTTCGATGGAACCATTTATCGATGTCAGCACCTCACCCGGTGGCCGGACGAACTGGACGACTACCTATACTCATGTCATCGCGCCGTGACGGGCGGCGTTAGCGATTGCAGGAATTAGGGTGCCGTTAAGGGGAATAAGGATGGGCCGGCCTTGCTACAAACGCCTATCTTGCGTCGCATTCGCCGTCGATCGAGCCGGCTAGGAGTTGGTTTGGATTTCGCTTATCCGCGGCCGCAGCTTCGCCGCTCGCAGTGGACTTCGCTTAACGGCACGTGGCGGTTTCGGTTCGATGATGATCGCGCGTTCTCGCAGCCGTCGGACATCACCGATTGGCCAATGCAAATCGTCGTGCCATTCCCTCCGGAGTCGAACGCCAGCGGCATAGGTGATCGCGGATTTCACCGGGCCTGCTGGTACGAGCGAGATTTCGATGTACCGGTTGCGGACGAGCGCGTGATCCTGCGCTTCGGCGCTGTCGACTATGCAGCGCGAGTGTGGGTCAACGGTCGTCTGGCGATGACGCATGAAGGTGGACACACTCCTTTTTGGACCGACATCTCTGCCCTGCTCGACGCGTCCGGCAAGCAAACGGTGACGCTGTATGTCGAAGATGATCCACAGGATTTGAGCAAGCCTCGTGGCAAGCAGGATTGGCAGCTCGAGCCGCATTCGATCTGGTATCCGCGTACGACGGGCATCTGGCAGACGGCGTGGCTGGAGCGCGTAGCGCGCACTTATGTCGAGAAGATACGTTGGACGCCGCACCTCGAAGCGTATGCGCTGCAGTTCGAGGCGCGCGTCACCGGTGATCCATCCGACGATCTCGCAATCGAAGTTGTTTTAAAGCACAACGAGCGTTTGCTCGCGCAGGACCGCTATCTTGTCGTTAATCGCGAAGTCGATCGAATGATCGTGCTGTCGGATCCGGGCATCGACGATTTCCGCAACGAGCTGTTATGGAGCCCTGAGCGCCCGACGCTGCTCGACGCAAAGGTTCGCCTGTTGAAAAACGGCGCAGTCATCGACGAGTTCGACTCGTACACCGCGCTGCGCTCGGTGCACATTCTTCGCGACCGCTTCATGCTGAACAGCCGGCCATACATGCTGCGAATGGTGCTTGATCAGGGATACTGGCCCGACACTTTGCTGGCCGCCCCAAGCGACGCTGCAATTAGAAAAGATGTCGAGCTTGTCAAGGAAATGGGATTCAACGGTGTACGCAAACACCAGAAGATCGAAGATCCGCGCTACCTGTATTGGGCCGACAAGTTGGGTTTGTTGGTCTGGGAGGAAATGCCGTCGGCCTATCGATTTACGCGCACGGCGATCAAGCGCACCGTTCGTGAATGGAGTGAAGCGATCGAGCGCGACTACAGCCATCCCTGCGTGTTCGTTTGGGTTCCATTTAATGAATCGTGGGGCGTGCCTGACCTGACGGCGAAACACTCGCATCGCCACGCCGTCGAGGCGCTTTATCACCTGACCCGGACACTTGATTCGACGCGCCCTGTCATCGGCAACGACGGTTGGGAAAGTAGTGCGACCGACATCATCGGTATCCATGACTACGACGCAAACAGTGAACACATACGGCAGCGTTATGGACCCGAGATCAAACCTGAGCAACTGTTCGATCGCCGCCGCCCCGGCGGCCGCATTCTCACGCTAGACGGATATCCGCACCGCGGGCAGCCGATCATGCTGACCGAGTTTGGCGGTGTGGCATTTTCTGCCGATGGCAAAACGAACGGCGAGAAAACGTGGGGCTACACAATGGTCGACAGCGAAGCCGAGTTCATCGAGCTGTTTCAGGAGCTCCTGCACACCGTGATCCACACGGCTCTCTTCAGCGGCTTCTGCTACACGCAGTTCACCGACACGTTTCAGGAAGCCAATGGACTGCTGTATGCGGACCGCACGCCAAAAATTCCTCTGGACCTGATTGCAGAAGCGACAACCGTTTCACCCACACACGTACGCGGAGTCGTGTAGTGCATCGTCTGCAGGTGTTGAAGCCTGATGGACGGTGCCTGACGCTCTACGCCAATCATCCTCTTGATGGCAACGTCCTCGCTCCGAGCCCGTTTGCGGAGCCGCTGAAAGCGAGCCCGCATCTGCGCTGGCATCCGTTGCGCGGCGAGTGGGTGACTTACGCAGCGTACCGGCAGGATCGAACTTTCTTGCCGCCACCGCAGTACAACCCGTTGGCTG
>DATLOA010000276.1:0-4981 GCA_035536515.1 Burkholderiaceae bacterium
GCAAGCCGGTGTGAGCTGGTGCGATTGAGTTTGCGCAGCCCGTGTCCGTGACGCATTTTTCGCTCCGATTCCGTGTCTTAGAAATTGCGAATCTTCGATCCCGACTCATGAATGAGCGGGCGGCTCGCTTTTATTCAGTTAAATGCTACTGGCGCTCCATGCCTGCCGGGGGCCAGTTCTCCAGCTTCATACCAAGCGTAAGCCCGCGCGCAGCCAGTACTTCTTTGATCTCGTTCAGCGACTTGCGTCCGAGATTCGGCGTCTTCAGAAGCTCGTTCTCCGTGCGCTGAATAAGATCGCCTATGTAATAGATGTTTTCCGCCTTCAGGCAATTCGCCGAACGCACGGTCAATTCGAGGTCATCTACCGGGCGCAGCAGGATCGGATCAACCTGTGGCGCACGCGACGATTGCGCAAGCGCGGACTCGGCCATGCCTTCCAGCGCACCGAACACCTGCAGCTGATCCATCAGTATGCGTGCCGATTGCCGCACCGCTTCTTCCGGCGTGATCGCGCCGTTGGTTTCGATCGTCATCACCAGCTTGTCCAGATCGGTGCGCTGCTCGACGCGCGCCGCTTCAACCGCATACGAGACGCGCTTCACAGGCGAAAACGACGCATCCATCACGATGCGTCCGATCGTCTTTGAATGGTCGTCGCGGAACGCGCGCACGTTGCCGGGCACGTAGCCCCGACCCTTTTCGATTTTGATCTGCAACTCGAGCCGACCGCCACCCGACAGATGCGCGATCACATGATCGGGGTTGACCACTTCGACGTCGTGCGGAAGCTCGATGTCGCCCGCTGTGACGACGCCCTCGCCATCTTTTTTCAGCGTGAGCGTGACCTCGTCGCGGTTGTGCAGCTTGAACACGACGCCCTTAAGGTTCAGAAGAATGTCGACGACGTCCTCGCGCACGCCATCGAGCGTTGAGTACTCGTGGACGACGCCGGTAATCTGCGCTTCAGTCGGCGCGTAGCCGACCATCGATGACAACAGGATGCGACGCAGCGCGTTGCCGAGCGTGTGGCCATAGCCGCGCTCGAACGGCTCCATCGTGACGACTGCGGAGTTATGCCCGATCGCTTCAACCTCGATCGCGCGTGGTTTCAAAAGTGCAACGTTTGCCATGACTTCCTCTCTCAATGCCCTCAGCTCGTTACGCCGATAAGGCTGATTACACGGGGCGATGCCCCTAACTGACCACAAAACTTCAGTCGCCGGTGCCGCAGACACCGGCGGTCCAACCGTTTATCTTGAATACAACTCAACCACTAACGACTCGTTAACATCCTTCGCAACATCGCTGCGATCGGGCGTCCCTTTGAACTTGCCTTCCAACTTCGTCGTATCGACGTCGACCCACGACGGAAAGCCGCTTTGGCCCGCCAGAGTCAACGCCTCTGTAATACGACCCTGCTTGCGCGCTCTCTCACGCACTGCAACCAAGTCGCCGGCGCGCACGCGCATCGACGCGATACCCGCCGTTTCGCCATTGATCGTGATCGCTCGATGCGACACCAGCTGGCGCGCCTCAGCGCGCGTCGCACCAAAACCCATGCGGTAAACGACGTTGTCGAGTCTAGATTCAAGCAGCATGATCAAGTGCTCGCCAGTGTTGCCCTTGCGGCTCGACGCTTCCTGGTAATAGCGCCGAAACTGCCGCTCGAGCACGCCGTACATGCGCTTTAATTTCTGCTTCTCGCGCAATTGCGTACCATAATCCGACTGACGCGCACCCGAGATGCGACCGTGCTGTCCAGGCTTGCTGTCTGCCTTGGCCTTCGAATCGAAAGCGCGGCGCGAGCTCTTCAAAAAAAGATCTGTGCCCTCGCGGCGCGAAAGCTTTAACTTGGGTCCTGTGTAACGAGCCACTATCTTTCCTTATTTATCCTGCGACGCTTGCCGCATTAAGTCTGCATCGGTCATGCAGACAGTGGTAACAGCCTAGACGCGCCTCCGCTTCGGAGGGCGCACGCCATTGTGCGGAACCGGCGTGATGTCCTGGATCGACGAAACACGAATGCCGATCGCATTTAATGCCCGCACCGACGACTCGCGGCCTGGGCCGGGTCCGGTGATGCGCACATCGAGATTCTTAATTCCATGCTCTTGCGCCGCGCGCCCTGCCGTCTCCGCTGCAACCTGCGCAGCAAAAGGAGTCGATTTGCGCGAGCCTTTGAAACCTGCGCCACCCGACGTGGCCCATGACAGGGTGTTCCCCTGCCGGTCGGTGATCGTGATGATCGTATTGTTGAACGACGCGTGAACGTGTGCAATGCCGTCCGAGACGACTTTTTTGATCTTCTTGCGCGCACGCTGCTGGGCGGCGACTTGTTGCGGAGACGGTGCTTTCGCCATATGTTTTCCTAAACTGCTGCTTTCTTAAGCGACACGCCGGCTTTACGCGGCCCCTTACGCGTGCGTGCATTGGTACGAGTCCGTTGACCACGGACGGGTAAACCACGCCGATGGCGCACGCCGCGATAAGTGCCG
Source organism: Burkholderiaceae bacterium (assembly GCA_035536515.1). GTDB lineage: Bacteria > Pseudomonadota > Gammaproteobacteria > Burkholderiales > Burkholderiaceae_F > JACCZX01. Next base: position 2,498 of record DATLOA010000276.1, read on the forward strand.
AGATCGATCAAACGCTTGATCGACAGCTGCACCTCGCGCCTTAGATCGCCTTCGACCGTCGCACGTCCCATCGCCTCGCGAATACGCTCGACTTCGGCATCGTTTAATTCCTTGACCTTCTTGTCGTACGCAACGCCCGCTGCATCCAGAATCGCACGCGCGCGTGCACGGCCGATGCCGTAGATCGACGTCAAGCCGATATCGGCATGCTGATGCGGCGGAATGTTGATGCCGGCAATACGAGCCATATTCCTACTCCTATCCTTGACGCTGTTTATGCCGCGGATCAGAACAGATCACCCGCACGACGCGCTTGCGCTTGATAACCTTGCACTTGCGGCACATTTTTTTTACGGAAGCCATCACCTTCATTCGAATCTCCACGTGCCCTACTTGGCACGAAAAACGATGCGCGCTCGCGACAAATCGTATGGCGTCAGCTCAACGGTGACCTTGTCGCCCGGAAGGATGCGGATGTAGTGCATGCGCATCTTTCCGGAAATATGTCCCAACACCACGTGGCCGTTCTCCAGCTTCACCCGAAATGTCGCGTTTGGGAGATTCTCCAGAATCTCCCCCTGCATTTGAATTGCATCATCTTTGGCCATCAACGAGGCAGCTGACCCGGGCCAAAACCCTTGAAGTTGGCTTTCTTGAGCAGCGACTCGTATTGGTGCGTCATCAAATACGCCTGCACCTGCGCCATGAAATCCATGGTGACCACGACGACGATCAAGAGCGACGTGCCGCCGAAATAAAATGGCACCGAAAAGCGCGTGTTCAAGAACTCCGGCACCAGGCAGACGAACGTGATGTAAATCGCGCCGGCCAGCGTCAATCGCATCAGGATGCGGTCGATATAGCGCGCAGTCTGGTCACCGGGACGAATCCCGGGCACGAACGCGCCGCTCTTTTTCAGGTTGTCTGCCGTTTCCTTGCTGTTGAACACCAGTGCTGTGTAGAAGAAACAGAAAAAGATAATCAGCGCTGCATACAAGAACATATAAAGCGGCTGGCCTGGCGACAGGGCTGCAGCCAGGTCGCGAATCCACACGGTGGCGTCACCGGTCGTGAACCAGCTGGCGAGCGTTGCCGGAAACAGGATCAACGACGACGCAAAAATCGGTGGAATCACGCCCGACATGTTCAGCTTCAGCGGCAAGAACGAGCTTTGACCACCGTAGACCTTGTTGCCGACCTGGCGCTTGGCGTAATTCACCGTGATCTTGCGTTGGCCGCGCTCGACGAAGACGACGAAGGCGGTGACCGCAACAATGAGGGCAATGATGAACAGCGCCGCCAGCGGGGCCAAACCACCGGTGCGGACCAGTTCGAATAGTCCGCCGATAGCGGTCGGCAATCCGGCAACGATGCCGGCAAAAATCAGAATCGAAATGCCGTTGCCCAGCCCGCGCTCGGTGATCTGCTCGCCGAGCCACATCAGGAACATCGTGCCGGTCACCAGCGAAATGACGCATACGAAGCGGAACATCAGTCCGGGATCGATCACCAGGTTAGCCTGCGACTCGATGGCGACCGAAATTCCGATCGCCTGAAAGATCGCCAGCGCCAGCGTGCCGTAGCGCGTGTACTGCGTGATCTTGCGGCGCCCCGATTCGCCTTCCTTGCGCAGCGCCTCCATCGACGGCATCACGTACGTCAGCATCTGCATGATGATCGACGCCGAGATGTACGGCATGATCCCCAGGGCAAGCACTGAAAAGCGCTCCAGTGCGCCCCCGGAAAACATATTGAACAGCCCGAGGATGCCGCCTTGCTGGCTGCTAAACAGCTGCCGCAACTGATCCGGATCGATGCCCGGCACCGGTATGTGCGTGCCGACCCGATAGACGACGAGCGCCAGCAACAAAAAAATCAGGCGCCGCTTAAGGTCGCCGTATTTTCCGGTGTTGCCTAAGGTGCCGGGCACGCTCGTAGCCACGATGCTCTAACCCGCCCTTTCCGGTTTGCGCGCGGGCTTGGCGGGTGATTCTTTCGCCGCAGCTTCCTTAGGCGCCGCTTTGGCACCCTGTTTCGGGGTCTTCGCGGTCGACGTTTCCTGAGCCGCTTTCTCTATGTTGGCCGCAACTTTCGCCGCCTTTTCCGTTTTCGCGGCGGCTCGAGCCGCTTTCCGTGTCGGCTTCGCATCTGCTGCGACCGGCGTGTCGACCAGCGTGCCGCCCACGGCTTCGATCGCCGCTTTTGCGCCCTTCGTAACCCCAAGGCCGCGCACGCTAACCTTGGTCGACAACTCGCCTGACTTGACGATGCGCGCGTCGAGCGCTAGCGCCGAAACGATCCCGGCCTGCTTCAACACGCCCAAATCAACCTCGGCGAGCCCACGTCTCTGCAGATCACTGAGCCGCACCACATCGACGAAACGGCGCGAGCGCGATGTGAAGCCGCGCTTCGGCAGTCGGCGATGCAGCGGCATCTGGCCGCCCTCGAAACCAACTTTGTGGAAGCCACCTGCGCGCGACTTCT
>DATLOA010000277.1:0-7001 GCA_035536515.1 Burkholderiaceae bacterium
GTTCATCGCCCGCGCATGAATAGTTTGTCAAGATCTCCGACGGCCAACTGCACCCAGGTCGGGCGGCCGTGGTTGCATTGATCGGCGCGCTCGGTCGCTTCCATCTCGCGCAGCAGCGCGTTCATCTCGTCGATCGTCAACCGACGGTTCGCGCGTACCGCGCTGTGGCAAGCCAGCGTCGACAGCAGCTCGTTGCGATGCTCGGTCAACACGCGCGAGCCGCCATATTCGCGCACGTCGCGCAGCACATCGCGCGTCAACTGCGCGCCCTCGGCTTGCGACAGCAGGGCGGGCACGCCGCGCAATGCAATCTGCGTTGGCGATGCGAGCGAGACATCGAGTCCGAGCTGCTCCAGCAATTCGACGTGCTCTGTGGCTGTAGCAATCTCGACCGCAGTGGCCGAGAACACCTGCGGAATCAGCAGCCGCTGTTGTGGAATCCGGCTTTCGAGCTGACGCTTTAGCTTCTCGTACACGATGCGCTCGTGCGCGGCGTGCATGTCGACAATGATCAATCCGCGCTCGTTCTGCGCCAAGATGTAGATTCCGGAAAGCTGCGCCACCGCGAACCCCAGCGGCACGTCCGCGGTTTCGCCATTAGCCTCAGACGCTGTAGGCACAGGACGCTCAGCCAACAGCGCCAAGTAGCTGGCGACGGTCTGCGCGACGCCGAATGACGCTTGATGCGTCGGTGCTAGGTGATATGTGTCTGAATCAGAAGTGGTGGCGCTCGAAGGCGCCTGCCAGGGCGCCTGCGCCATTTGCGCCGACTGCGCAAGCGCGGCCTGCACCGCATGCAACACGAACTGGTGAACGCTCGACGAATCGCGAAAGCGAACCTCGGTCTTGGTCGGATGCACGTTGACGTCGACGCGCTTCGGATCGATCGTCAAATACAGGCAATACATCGGCTGCGACGCGCCGTGCAACACGTCGGCATACGCGGCGCGCACTGCGTGCGTCAGCACTTTGTCGCGCACATAGCGGCCGTTGACGAAAAAATATTGCGCGTCAGCGCGCGCACGGCTCGCGGTCGGCGCGCCGGTCCACCCATGCACGCGGATCGCGCCGGCGTCCTGCGCGACTTCACGCCGCGCCGTCGCGAAGTCTTCCGGCATCAACCGCAGCGCTCGCTCGCGCGGCGGCTGCGCCGGCAGAGCAAGGACGGTTCGGCCTTGATGCATTACGGTGAAGCCGACCGACGGATGCGCAGCGGCAGCGCGCTCGACCTGCGTCAAGCAGTGCGCCAGCTCGGTGGCTTCGCTGCGCAGAAACTTGCGGCGTGCCGGCGTCTTGAAAAAAAGGTCGGCGACTTCGATGCGCGTGCCTACCGAACCGGACGCGGGCTCGGCACCCCCGCTACCCGGGCGCACGCAAAACGCGCTGTCGCTGCCCGCGACGCGCGACGTGATCGCAACCTCGGCGACCGACGCGATCGATGCCAGCGCTTCGCCTCGAAAGCCGAGCGATTCAACGCCTTCGAGATCTTCAAGGCTTGCAATCTTGCTGGTGGCGTGCCGCGCGAGCGCGAGCGGCAATTCATCGCGCGCAATGCCGAAACCGTTATCGGCAACAACAATGCGTTTAATCCCGCCGGCTTCGAGCTTGACGTCGATCTGCGTCGCTCCGGCATCGAGACTGTTCTCGAGTAGTTCCTTGACGATCGATGCTGGGCGTTCGACCACCTCGCCGGCGGCGATCTGACTGATCAGTGCATCTTCCAAAGGCCGGATTGCGCGACGAAGCGTGGCACTCATGGCAGGGATTATATGAATGCGAAGCGAGAACGCTGCGGTCTCGGGCTCACGTATGATCCCGCGCTGCTTTTGAACCGCTCGGCGCGTTCGCGCCGCTGCATCAGTTCCATGGAAGGTATCAACTGGCTCGATCTGTTCACCGCGACCGATCGCTTTCTGGCAGCGATCGTCGAGCGCAACGTCACGCTGGTTTATGTCACGCTGGCCGCGATTTTTTTCTCCGAAACCGGGCTCGTGTTCATGGCCTTTCTGCCAGGCGACTCGCTGCTGTTCGTTGCTGGTGCAATCTCGGCGCTGCCAGCCGTACAGGCCAAAGGACTCAGCGTGCATCTGCTGGTGCTCATAATCAGCGCAGCTGCCGTGCTCGGCAACACGGTCAATTACTTTATCGGCTCGTGGCTCGGTAAGAAGGTCTATGACGGCACGATCGGCTGGATCGACCAGCAGGCTCTGCAAAAGACGCACGTGTTTTTCGAGCGGCACGGTGGCAAGACGGTGATGATCGCGCGCTTCGTTCCGGTCGTGCGTTCGTTTGCGCCGCTGGTAGCGGGTGCATCGGGAATGGATTTTCGAAAGTTTCAGTTCTTCAACATCGTCGGCGCAGGCGTGTGGGTAGTGTCCCTTGTCTACGGCGGCTACCTGTTCGGCAACATGCCGATCATTCGCGACAACCTAGGAATCATCCTGGTCGTCGGCATCGCCGCAGTGCTGGGTCCTCTGCTACTGACGGGCGCGATCCGGCTGTTGCAGCGCCGCCGTCGGCGGAAGTCGCGCGTTTTGAAGTAATCGCGTCAGGTGAGCGGCTCAGGTAAGAGGAGTACGGGCGAGCGGAGGATTCTTCGCGAAGTAGCGCTTGATGCCCACCAAAATCGCGCGCGCCATTTGATCCTGGTAGCCGTCGTCGCGTAATTTTTTTTCTTCGTCGGGATTGCTGATGAAAGCGGTCTCGATCAGGATCGACGGAATGTCCGGCGCCTTCAGCACCGCGAAGCCCGCCTGCTCGACGCGCGGCTTGTGCAGGCGGTTGACGCGCTCGAGCTCGCGCAGCACCGCGCCGCCCAGCTTCAGGCTGTCGTTGATTTGCGCCGTGGTCGATAAATCAAGCAGGACTCGCTGCAGCTGCCGGTCCTTGGAAGCCAGGTTGATGCCGCCCACCAAGTCGGCGCTGTTCTCTTTCTTCGCCATGTACGCCGCTGCGCTGCTCGATGCGCCGTGGTCCGACAAGGCGAAAACCGAGGAGCCGCGCGCGTCGGGCCTGATCCAAGCGTCGGCGTGAATTGAGACGAACAGGTCGGCGTGCACCGCGCGCGCTTTTGCGACGCGCGTGCGCAGCGGCACAAAAAAGTCGCCGTCGCGCGTCATCGCAACACGCATCATAGGATCGGCTGCAATGAGCTCGCGCAGGCGCTGCCCAATCGCAAGTGTGACGGTTTTCTCGTAGGTGCCGCCGCGGCCGACGGCGCCCGGATCCTCGCCACCATGCCCCGGATCAATTGCCACTGTGACGACACGCTGAACGTCAGCCGGCTTGACGCGTGTGTTTGGTAGCGCAGTGGCCGGCCGCCTGCTTTCCTGTCGCGCTGCCTGGTCCCGCAACAGCGCCAGCAGCGGGTCGGGTGGATTGACGGGATGCAGATCCATCACTAGCCGATGCTGATACGGCCCGACGGGTTCAAGCGAGAACACCTGCGGCTTGATGTCTTCCTTAAGCTCGATGACGAGGCGCGCCACTTTGGGCCGATTCTGGCCGACTCGCACCAGCGCGATGTACGGATCGTTCGCTTCTATCTTGCCGACCAGTTCTTTCAACGTCGGCGTCAGATCGAGTCCGTCGATTTCGACTACCAGCCGCAACGGATGCGCCGGGTCGCGCACCATGAAGTGAGAGAACGCGAGCGGCGCGTCGTGCTCGAGTGTGACGCGCGTGTAGTCCTCGGCGGGCCACACACGCACCGCGAGCAGCGTCGCGCCGAACGCAATTTCGTGATGCGTTAAGGCGAGGACGAGCGTGCCGGCGCCGGCGTTGATAAATCGCCGCCGGCCTTTTCTAATTCCGTCATCGCCTCGCTTAGACATGTCGCGCCTAATTCGCTTGCTGTGGTAATTGCCGCAAATCGACCGTCGCCGTCCACGGTTAACGCGACAGAAATATCGGCAGTTGGCAAGCGCGGCCCGGCTCGCTCCGGCCACTCGACCGCGCAGATCCGGCCCGGCCCGAACAACTCCCGAAAGCCTGTGTCTTCGAACTCGCCGGACTCTTTAAGCCGATAAAAATCAAAGTGGTAGAAGTGTAAGCTCGAAACGGTATAAGGTTCAAGCAGGGCATAGGTGGGGCTTTTAACCGGGCCTTCGACACCAAGCGCATGCAGCATGGCCCGCACCAGCGCGGTCTTGCCAGCGCCAAGATCGCCCGACAAATTGATGTGAAGCCCCGCCGCGCGTATCGCATCAACGTGGCGTTTGAAGGCATTAGCCATCGAGCGACCGAACGCAGCAGTTGCCTCGGCGTCTTGCAAGTTCAAGGAGGTCAACACGGTGTCCTATCCTACTGACCCTTCCCAAGAAAGCAGCAATGAGAACATCGCTAGCGTCTTGCTCGCAGTTGTCTTTTGGCATCGCACCGCATCGAGTTTTTTATCCATGGCGGCAGCCGTAGCGCCGCACTTGCTCGCGACGCGCATTCGCGAGTGGGGCAACGAGTTGGGATTCACACGCGTCGGCATCGCCGATGTCGACGTGGCGCTGGCTGCCGAACGGCTCGATGCATGGTTGGCAGAAGGGCGCCACGGCGAGATGGACTATCTGCAACGCCACTCTGCGTTGCGTGCCGATCCGTCGCGTCTGATGCCCGGCGCGTTGCGCGTGATCGCAGCGCGCATGGACTATCTGCCGAGCGCCACTTCAGCCGACTGGGCGCGGCGCGAGTTCGATCGTTTGCGTGAACCCGATAGTGCAGTGGTGTCGGTCTACGCGCGCGGACGCGACTATCACAAAGTGATGCGCGAGCGGTTGCAGAAGCTCGCGTCGCGTATTGAAGCTGACGTCGGGCGCGTCGGCTATCGCGTTGCCACCGACTCGGCGCCGGTTCTCGAAGTCGAACTCGCGCGCAAGGCGGGGCTCGGCTGGCGCGGCAAGCACACGCTGCTTTTGTCGCAGGATGCCGGCTCGATGTTTTTCCTAGGCGAGATCTTGACCGACTTGCCGCTGCCCATCGACCAGCCGATTGGTGATCACTGTGGAACCTGCTCGCGCTGCATCGACATCTGCCCCACGCGGGCGATCACCGCGCCTTATGAGCTTGACGCGCGCCGCTGCATCTCGTACTTGACGATCGAACATCACGGATCGATTCCACTTGAGCTGCGCCCGCTGATCGGCAATCGTGTTTACGGCTGTGATGACTGCCAGCTCGTATGCCCATGGAACAAATTCGCACGCACCGCGCATCTGCCGGACTTCGACGTGCGCAACGGACTCGATTGCGCAACGCTGATCGAGCTTTTCGCGTGGGACGAAGTGCAATTCAACGAGCGCCATGGGGGTTCTGCGATTCGCCGCATCGGCCACGAGAGATGGCTGCGCAACATCGCGGTTGCGCTTGGAAATGCTCCAACGACTCCGGAAGTGATTGCCGCGTTGCAGGCGCGGGCAGATCATTCGACCGAGCTGGTGCGCGAGCACGTTGCGTGGGCGCTGGCACAGCACGCAACGCGCGAGGTCGTCTGACCCTGGCCTTTATACTGCGCCGCTCTTTAGGTGACCGTCAGCCGCTGTAGCTCAGTTGGTAGAGCAGCGCATTCGTAATGCGAAGGTCGGAGGTTCGACTCCTCTCAGCGGCACCAACGTTGTCGGGTGCGACCGTTTTCGCACAGGGAGAAGTAGATGTTCAAGCAGCGGCTACTGGTAGCAATAGCGGCCACGCTAGTTTCGTGCGCGGCCTTTGCGCAGGACAAAGTGGTTTATCACTTCGGTGAAGGGCTCGCACAGGCGACCAACGGCCTGCGCAACATCCGCAATCATCTCGAGGTCGATCCAAAGGCGAAGATCGTCGTCGTCGCGCACGCGCAGGGCGTAGATTTTCTGATGACGGGCGCGCAGGATGCGAACAAGAATTCATTTGAGGTAACGGTTCAGGATCTGAAGTCGCAGGGCGTGACGTTCGAAGTCTGCAAAATCACGCTGCGCAATCGCAAGCTTGAAGAAAAGCAATTCATTTCGGAAGTGGCTTACACGCCTTCCGGCGTCCAACGAATCACGCAACTGCAGAGCCGCGAGGGTTACGCGTACCTGAAGCCGTAGCAGTTGCATGGGTTTTAGCGTCACGGTCCGTCCCAGCGGCCGCACCTTCAGCGTCGACGACGACGAGACGGTACTCGACGCGGCGCTGCGTAACGGCGTCGGCTTGCCGTACGGCTGCAAGAACGGCGCCTGCGGTACGTGCCGCGTCAAGCTGCGAGACGGCAAGCTCGTGCACCGCGTTCACTCGTCGTCAGCGCTGTCGGCGGACGACGAAGCCAAAGGCTTTGCACTCGTTTGCTCGTCGCGGCCACAGAGCGATGTGGTGATCGAGGCGCGCGAACTTACGGGCTTCGGCGATATTCCGATTCGCAAAATGCCGGCACGAATCGCCAGGATCGAATGGCCGGCTCCCGACGTAGCGGTGATCTCGCTTCAACTGCCGACGAATGAGCGCTTGCAGTTTCGTGCTGGCCAGTACCTCGATTTCATTCTGGGCGACGGTGCGCGCCGACAGTATTCGATCGCGACCGCCCCGCACGCCGACGAGCTGATTCAGCTGCATATCCGGCGTACACCGGGTGGGGTGTTCACAGATCGTTTATTCGGCGCAGTCGAGCCGTCGGTCAAGGAGCGTGACATCCTGCGCATTCAAGCCCCCCTCGGCACGTTCTTTCTGCGCGAAGACAATGTGCGACCGATCGTGCTGCTCGCGGGCGGCACTGGATTTGCCCCGGTCAAGGCGATTGCCGAGCACGTCTTCCATAAACGGATCAACCGCGATGAACCTGACAGGCCCGCGCGCGAAGTCCACCTTTATTGGGGGGCGCGTGCGCGTCCGGATCTGTACATGCCCGGGCTGCCTGAGCAATGGACGCGCGAACAGCCTAACTTTCGCTATGTTCCCGTGTTGTCCGAGCCGCAGCCGGAAGACGCATGGCAGGGCCGGGTCGGATTCGTTCATCGCGCGGTCATGGATGAGTTACCTGATCTGTCGGCGTTTCAGGT
>DATLOA010000278.1:0-3957 GCA_035536515.1 Burkholderiaceae bacterium
AAACCCATTCGCGATGAATGACGCACCCGCCAAGACTGCCCTGAAGCCTAAAAAGTCGGTAGCGCTGTCCGGAGTGGTTGCCGGCAACACGGCGTTGTGCACTGTGGGCCGCACCGGCAACGACCTGCACTACCGCGGCTACGACATTCTCGATATCGCTGCGCGCTGCGAGTTCGAAGAGATCGCGTATCTGCTGGTGCACGGCAAGCTGCCGACCGTAGCAGAGCTTGGCGGGTACAAGCGCAAGCTCAAGGGGCTGCGCTCGATCCCGGCGGCCGTGCAGCGAATGCTCGAAGCGATGCCCGCCAACACACATCCGATGGATGTAATGCGGACCGCCTGCTCCGCGCTTGGCTCGGTGCTGCCCGAAGGTCCGGAACACAAACTCGCTGAAGCGCGCGAAATCGCCGACCGTTTGATGGCGTCGTTCGGATCGATGCTGCTTTATTGGTACCACTTCTCCCATTCGGGCCGACGCATTGACGTGGAGACCGACGATGATTCGATCGGCGGTCATTTTCTGCACTTGCTTCATGGTCGTGTGCCTTCGGAGTTGTGGACGCGCTCGATGCAAACGTCGCTAAATCTGTACGCGGAGCACGAGTTCAACGCGTCGACCTTCACCGCCCGCGTCGTCGCCGGCACCGGCAGTGACATGTACTCGGCAATTACCGCGGCTATCGGCGCGCTAAAGGGGCCTAAGCACGGCGGCGCCAACGAGTTCGCGTTCGACACGATTGGCCGATACGACAATCCCGGCGATGCCGAAGCCGATATCGTCAAGCGCGTCGCCGACAAGCAGGTCATCATCGGCTTCGGGCATCCGGTGTACACGATCGCTGATCCGCGTAACGAAGTGATCAAGGAAGTCGCACGTGCTTTGTCGGCTGACGCCGGCAACATGAAGCTGTTCGATATCTCCGCACGCGTCGAGCAGGTCATGATGCGCGAGAAGAAGATGTTCCCGAACCTCGACTGGTACAGCGCTACCACCTATCACATGATGGGTGTGCCGACTGCCATGTTCACTCCACTGTTCGTCATCGCACGCGCGAGCGGCTGGAGCGCGCACGTGATCGAGCAGCGCATCGACAACAAAATCATCCGTCCGAGCGCGAATTACGTAGGGCCGGAGGATCTGAAGTTCGTGCCGCTTGAGGAGCGCCAATGAAAACCTTGGTCATCGTGCTCGGGCTTGGGCTTGCGTTCCCGGCGGTCGCACGCAACTCCGCGCCGAGTCGCAGCTTCACCACTGATTGGGTGTGCGACAACGGACGCACGCTGCGTTTCAATGCGCACCCGCGGCGCCCGGAGGGCCAGGCACAACTTACGTACATCGGCAGTCGTGTGGAAGTGACGGCCACACCGACGGTTGCTGGCTCGCGCTATGTGAGCAAGGATGGCAAGGTCGTGTGGCACGCCAAGGGTGACGAGGGGCTGCTGTCGTTCGACCCCCTGCTCTCAGAGCCGCTAACGTGCCGGCTGAAGCCGCCTAGCCGTACGGAAAGCAAGAGCTCATCAAAAAAATAATTGCTCGTTCGCAATGAGTCACATCAGCAACGTTCGCCCGAAGCCCGACAAAGTCATGGTCGACATCGTCGACTACGTCAGCAAGTACAACGTCAAGAGCAACAATGCCTACGAGACGGCGCGCCATTGCCTGATGGATACGCTTGGCTGCGGCTTCGAGGCGCTCGAGTATCCGGCATGCACCAAACTTCTGGGCCCGATCGTCCAAGGGACGGTGGTGCCGAACGGCGCCAAAGTGCCGGGTACGCAGTTTCAGCTCGATCCGGTGAAGGCTGCATTCGATATCGGCACCATGATTCGCTGGCTCGATTTCAACGACACATGGCTCGCAGCAGAATGGGGGCATCCGTCCGACAACCTGGGCGGCATTCTGGCCACTGCAGATTGGATGTCGCGCAATGCAGCGGCCGCGGGCAAAGCACCGTTGACGGTCAACGATGTGTTGACTGCAATGATCAAGGCGCACGAGATTCAAGGCTGCATCGCGCTCGAGAATTCGTTTAACAAGGTGGGACTCGACCACGTCGTTTTGGTCAAGGTTGCTTCGACGGCGGTGGTCGCGCAAATGCTCGGCTTGACGCGTGATGAAATCCTTAACGCCGTGTCGTTGGCCTGGGTCGATGGCCAGTCACTGCGGACGTATCGGCACACGCCGAACACGGGGTCGCGCAAGAGCTGGGCGGCGGGCGACGCGACTTCGCGCGCGGTACGTCTCTCGTTGATCGCCAAAACCGGGGAAATGGGGTATCCGTCAGTGCTCTCGGCGAAAACGTGGGGCTTCTACGACGTGCTGTTCAAGGGCAACGAATTCAAGTTTCAGCGACCGTACGGCGCGTACGTGATGGAACACATCCTGTTCAAGATTTCTTTTCCAGCCGAGTTTCATTCGCAGACCGCGGTCGAAGCGGCGATGACGCTGCACGAACAGCTGCGCAAGCTCGGCAAGACCGCAGCCGATGTAAAGAGGATCACGATTCGCACTCACGAAGCGTGCATTCGCATCATCGACAAAAAGGGACCGCTTAGTAACCCGGCCGATCGCGATCACTGCATTCAGTACATGGTCGCAGTGCCACTGATCTTCGGGCGCCTGACGGCCGAGGATTACGAAGACGACGTCGCATCCGACTCGCGTATCGATACCTTGCGCGACAAGATCACCTGTGTCGAAGACAAGCAGTTCACCCAGGACTATCTCGATCCGGGAAAGCGATCGATAGCTAACGCGCTGATGGTCGAGCTCGCAGACGGGAAGAAATTAAAAGAGGTGATTGTCGAGTATCCGATCGGGCACAAGCGGCGGCGCAAGGAAGGCATTCCGTTGCTGGTCGAAAAATTCAAGACGAACCTGGCGCGTGTTTTTCCTGCGAAGCAGGCGGATGCGATTCTGGATTTGTGCATGGACTCGAAGCGGCTGTCCGCTACGCCGGTGCATGAGTTCGTGGACATGATGGTCATATGAGGCGATATGCCGCACAACCTGTTTAACTCGCTGCAAGAATTCAATGTCGGCCCCAAGCGGGGCAAGTTCTATAACGTGGCCGCGCTCGAGACCGCGGGATTAGGCAAAGTCTCCCGCTTGCCAGTCTCGATCCGAATCGTGCTGGAGTCGGTGCTGCGCAATTGCGACGGCATAAAGGTCACCGAGGAACACGTCCGTCAACTCGCGGGCTGGAAGCCGACGGGGGCGCGCACGGATGAGATTCCGTTCGTCGTCGCGCGCGTCGTGCTGCAGGATTTCACCGGCGTTCCACTGCTCGCGGACCTGGCCGCGATGCGCAATGTGGCTGCTGCGATGGGCAAGAACGCGAAGACGATTGAGCCGCTGGTACCCGTTGATCTGGTGGTTGATCACTCGGTGATGGTCGATCACTACGGCACCAAGGACGCGCTTGATCTGAACATGAAGCTAGAGTTCCAGCGCAACCGCGAGCGGTATGAGTTCATGAAGTGGGGCATGCAGGCGTTCGACACGTTCGGCGTCGTGCCACCGGGCTTCGGCATCGTGCATCAAATCAACCTTGAATACCTGGCGCGCGGCGTGTACAGAAAAGACGGCATTTACTACCCGGACACGCTGGTTGGCACCGACAGCCACACAACGATGATTAATGGCATCGGTGTCGTCGGCTGGGGTGTCGGTGGCATCGAAGCCGAAGCCGGCATGCTCGGGCAGCCGGTGTACTTCCTGACACCCGAAGTGGTCGGCGTGCATCTGAAAGGCAAGCTGCGCGAGGGCGTGACGGCAACCGACCTCGTGCTGTCGATCACCGAGCTGCTGCGCAGGGCGAAAGTGGTCGGCAAGTTCGTTGAGTTCTTCGGCGAAGGCACCGCAAGCCTAGCTGTGCCGGATAGAGCGACGATCGGCAACATGGCGCCCGAGTACGGCGCGACGATGGGATTTTTCCCGGTCGACGAAAAGACGAT
>DATLOA010000279.1:0-2442 GCA_035536515.1 Burkholderiaceae bacterium
ACAGCGCCGAAACGGTGCGCACAGCGCTCGCCGCGCAGGTGGCATCCACCTACTTTTCGCTACGCGCGTTCGACGCCGAGTTGAAGATCACGCGCGACACGCTCGGCACGCGCGCAGAGAACGTCAAGCTGTTCAAGCAGCGCTTCGATGCTGGACTGGTGGGAGACTATGAAGTGCGGCTGTCCGAAGCTGAGCGTTCAAGCGTAGCCGCCGTCATCCCGTCGCTCGAGCGCGCGATTGCGCAGACGGAGGCGGCGCTCGCGGTGCTGGCGGGGCGCAGCGCACGCGAGGTCTACACGCCGATGGTTGCGCGCGGAAAAGAAATCGCTGCTGTCACTACCAGTGTCGAGGTTCCCGCAGGCCTGCCGGCCGACCTGTTGGCGCGTCGGCCCGATATCCGGCAGGCCGAAGCGAATCTGGTTGCTGCTAGCGCGCGGATCGACGAAGCGCGAGCGCAATACTTTCCGTCGCTGATCTTGACCGGACGCTTCGGCGGCGAGAGCAGCGATCTGTCGGATCTGTTCTCGGCGCCCGCGCGTGTATGGTCGATCGCAGGCAGCCTGCTGCAGCCGATTATCGGCGCAGCGCGTATCGGCGCGCAGGTCGACGGCGCAACGGCGCGTCGCAGTCAAGCCGAAATCGGCTACGTGCAGTCGGTGCAAGCGGCGTTTCGTGATGCACACGATGCACTGGTCGCGCATCGCAGCGCACGTGATGTCTTCGTGGCTCAGGATGAGCGCCGCACGCAGTTGCTCGATGCGCTGCGTCTTTCGGATCTGCGTTACCGGAGCGGGTACTCGAGCTTCATTGATGTACTCGACAATCAGCGCAACTTGCTCGATGCGGAGCGTGCGCGTGTGAATGCGCTGCGTGACCGGCAGACTGCGCTGGTCGATCTCTACAAGGCACTCGGCGGCGGCTGGTCGCCGGAAATGTTTGTGCAGAATTCCGCGCAGACCACGGCGCCACCGCGTTAGGCGATCGCTGCGGATAACGCTTCGGGTACCGCAGCGTCGAGCTTCCAGGTCTGGCGCACCACGTCGAGCAGCGCCGCAATCGCCGGCTCGTCTGCGCGCTTTGCGAGGCACACAAACCAGAGTGCGGTGTCGATCGCAGCGCGAGTCCAGATCACGACTTCGCCGGCGCGTTCTAGTCTGCGCGCGACATCGTCGCGAATCAGCGCAACTCCGAGCCCCGAGACGACAAGATTGGTGACAACACTTTCATCATCGGCCTGAACCGCAGCGTTCGGTGGCGGCAACGACCGCTGCGCAAACAGATTGGCGACCAGCCGGGTGTGCGTGCTGATCTCGGGCGTGCCGATCCACGGCAGCCGGTCGATCTCATCCCACCTTGCGCCATCGATGCGATCGGCCCAGGCAGCAGGAGCAGCGACCCGATAAATCAGCCGTCGCAGATTGAGCGCGAGGAACTCCGGCCCCGGAGCGTCGCCAAAGAAAAACGTCGCGTCGAGTTCACCCGCATGCACGCCCGCCAGCGCCGCCCCGGACATCGCGTGATGCAGCTCGAGCTTCAAACGGGCGTGAGCATCGCGCGCGGCCGCCAGCAGATCCCCAAGCCGATTCGCTTCAGGGTCAGCCACCGTGCCGACGCGCAATAAACCGGAAACATCGCCCTGCATTTGTAGCGCGGCACGCTTCACCTCGTCCGCCGCGGCAAGTACGCGTTGGGCTCGCGCCAGCAGTTCGCGACCGGCGTTCGTCAGCTCCATTCCCGTCGGCGCGCGCTCGAACAACCGTACGCCGAGCTCGCCTTCAAGCGCTTTCACGTGACCGCTAACGGCCGGCTGGCTCAAATGGAGGCGCTCGGCAGCCCGGGTCAGATGACCTTCATCCGCCACTACTGAAAAGGTTCGAAGCTGGTACAGCTCCATCACATTATCCTGTCTGTTTCCCGTAAATCGAGGCATTGCGCACTGCCGCAATAGCAGACACAGCCTAATCGTTGTTCCCGATGGTAAGCATCTGAAATTACGATTTTATTTACCCTCTTTTCAGACCGATTATCTCATTGTGCGTGGCAGCAATTTAGCTGCCCGAAGAGATCGGAGTCAATATGTTTACCTGGACATTCAATCACCTCACGGGCTTTTGGCCACAGCGGTCGAAGGCTTTCAAAGCGGCGCCCAAAGCTCACCCGGCAGCGGCGGCCGAGGTGTCAAGCGCACCTGCCACAGGACTGGCAGACAACCCGCATCTGGCGGCGCGTCGCGCGCAAGCGTTGCGCAGCCTGTTTCCGAAACTTTCGAGCTGGTTTGGGAGCCGCCGCGACGCGCTGTTGATCGGCGAGATCAACGAGTATTTGTCACAGGCGAGCAACGTGACCGACCTAGAACAACGGATTCGGCTCATCGAGCAGCAGCGCCATTTTTCGTAGGGTGCAAGTGAGAGAGAAGGTCCGCCGAGGTGGCCGACGTTCTCA
>DATLOA010000280.1:0-3202 GCA_035536515.1 Burkholderiaceae bacterium
TTTCCATTCTAATTGCAGCCTGCAAGCGACCTCTATACTGCGCCGCAAGAAGAACCCTCGCGCAGGCGTGTCGCATGCGCCGCGATTCTCGGTGCTCGAAAAACCCTTTATCTGGACGATCCGCGTTTACTACGAAGACACGGACACTTGCGGCATCGTCTACTACGCCAACTATCTGAAGTTCTTCGAGCGAGCGCGCACCGAATGGTTGCGCTCAGTGGGCTTCGAGCAGCAGCAGCTGGCCGATGATCTGGGCCTGCGTTTTGTGATCGCGCGTGTCGAATGCGAATTTAAGCTGCCGGCGCGGCTCGACGACGTGATCGAAGTCGATGTGCGCGTGGCGCGTCTTGGAAGCGCATCGATGGTATTCGAGCAGTCGGCCCGGCGTAACGGGGCCGTGCTGGCAACGGCGCGCGTGCGGGTCGGGTGCATCGAGTCGAATACTTTCATTCCCGCACCGCTGCCTGCGCACTTGCGCGCGGCGGTCGAGCGGTTGCCGGAACTGAACACATGACACCCACCGCTGACCTTTCGATTCTTTCGCTGATCACGCAAGCCACCTTGGTGGTGCAGTTTGTGATGCTGCTGCTTGCGTTCCTTTCTATCGCTTCATGGACCGCGATCTTTCAGAAGCAGTTTTCTATCAAGCGCGCCAAGCGCGAAACGAACGATTTCGAGAAACAGTTCTGGGGTGGTGCCGACCTGTCGCGTCTATACGAGATCGCGTCGAATCCGCGCCGCAAAGGTGGCGCCGAGGAGCGCATTTTCGAAGCCGGGATGAGTGAATATCTGAAGTTGCGCTCAAGAACAGCGACTTCCGAGGACCGACCCGCCATGCTCGACGGCGCGCGGCGCGCGATGCGTGCCGCGTACCAGCGTGAGATGGACGCGCTTGAGGCGCGGCTTAATTTTCTGGCGTCGGTGGGGTCGGTCAGCCCGTATATAGGGCTGTTTGGCACCGTATGGGGAATCATGCACGCGTTCACCGGTCTTTCGAATCTGCAGCAGGCCAACCTGGCGAGCGTCGCGCCTGGAATCGCGGAGGCGCTGGTGGCGACCGCAATCGGCTTGTTCGCGGCGATACCGGCAGTGGTTGCCTACAACCGGTTTGCGAATGACATCGATCGATTGGCGAATCGCTTTGAGAGCTTCATGGAAGAATTTTTGAACATTCTGCAGCGGCACAAGCACTAGGCAATGGCACTGGTCGCGCGCCGCTCGGGCAAGCGCCGCCGCTTGATGGCGGACATCAACGTTGTCCCGTACGTCGACGTGATGCTAGTGCTGGTGGTCATCCTTATGGTGGCGGCGCCGTTCGTGAATCCGGGCGTGGTTCAGTTGCCGACTGTTGAGAAAGCTGGGCAGCAGGAGGGTATTCCGTTGCGTGTTGTGGTTCGCGCCAACGGGGCGATCTCTATTCTCGACGCCGGTGGCCGCGAGACGACGGTTGCGAAGGGACAACTGGCGGCTGCGGTGCAAGGGCGCTTGAGCAACGCGGATACGCCGGTCGTCATTGAAGGCGATTCGAAGGTGCAATACGAGGCTGTTGTCGGTGTGATGAACATCCTCAAAAACGCCGGGATCAAGCGGGTGGGTTTGTTGGTCGCGCGTTGAAATGACTGCCGCTCCTGCCCGCCGCGTCCGTCACCGCTGGCATGCACCGGAGAAGGGCAGCGGTCCCGCGTTTGCGCTGTCATTGCTTGCGCACGCCGTGCTGTTCATCGCGATTGCATTCATGGTGAGATGGAAAAGCGAGCCGGTGGCAGCAGTGTCGGCCGAGCTGTGGACGTTGCCGCCGGCCGCGGTTCAGCAACCGACCCCGCCGCCTCCACCTCCGAGACCGGTGCAAATAGAGCCGCCGCCTCCCCCGCCCGAGCCGCGGAAGGCAGAGATCGTGATGGAGCAGAAGAAGGTGCCGCTAAAGGTGGAAGTGAAAAAAGTTGCTCCTACCGAGCCGCCGAAGAAGCAGGACACGAAGACAGCAGATCTGAAAAGGGCAGCTGAGGAGAAAAAAGCGGAACAACAACAGCAAGCTGAACGCGAGGCAGCAGCAAAGGCGACATTGAATCGGGTGCTCGCGCAAGCAGGACCAGCCTCCGGTACACCAGGCCCGGGTTCATCGAATGCATATCGAGCGCAGGTTGCCGGCTGCATTCGGCCTCACATCATCTTCAATGTCCCTGACGGCGTTCGCCCGCAGCAGTACGTTGCCGAGTTTGAAGTCATGCTGTTGCCGACCGGGGAACAAGCGACGGAACCCAAATTGCTGAAGGCGAGCGGTCTGGCGCCGTACGATCAAGCCGTCGAGCGCGCCATACGACGCTGCAACCCATTTCCGCCTCCGAAAGAGGGAACGATGCCGCGCTCGGTGCGTCTGTCGTTTGATCCCATCGAGACGCGCTAGCCGCTGTCTATACTCAATTCAATGTCAGAAACAACTTCGCAACCGAGTTCTCGCATCCGGCGCGCCGTTTGCGCCGCTGTTGCTCTCGCGCCATTTCCTCTGGCCTCGCTCGCGCAGCTGCAGGTACAGATCACCGGTGTCGGCAGCCAGCAATTTCCGATTTCGATCGCCAACTTCGCGCGCAACGGCCAGCCCGCGCCGGCCGAGATTGATTCGATCATTCGCGCCGACCTTGCGCGTAGCGGATTATTCCGAATCGTCGACGCCGGTAGCCAGGCGATTGCTGAAAACGCAAGCGTCAATTTTCCTGAGTGGAAAGGTCGTGGAGCGGATGCATTGGTGGTTGGCAGTGTCGCGCGGCTCGCAGACGGCCGCTTCGATGTGCGTTACCGGCTGCTCGACACGGTCAAACAGGGGCAGCTCGACGGACTTTCATACGTAAGTACCGCGGCGGACATGCGTTTGACCGCGCACCGAATTGCCGATCGCATTTACGAAAAAATCACCGGCGAGCGTGGCGTGTTCGCGACGCGGATTGCTTACGTCGTGCAGACATCTCCGAAATCGTGGGAGCTGCACATCGCTGACGCCGACGGATTTAATTCGCAAGCCGCGCTACGCTCACGGGAGCCGATCATCTCGCCCGCGTGGTCGCCTGAGGGCACACGCCTTGCTTATGTCTCATTCGAATCCGGCAAGCCGGTGGTCTATGTGCATTCAGTCGCAACAGGAGAACGGCGCACAGTCGCAAACTTTCGCGGCTCGAACAGTGCGCCAGCGTGGTCTCCGGACGGACGC
>DATLOA010000281.1:0-2598 GCA_035536515.1 Burkholderiaceae bacterium
ACGACGATCCCATACGAATTGCCGGCTACCGGTGCATCGGCGCCGAACGTGACCGCATTGACGCCCTTCTTCATCATCGCGACGACGCGCGCGTCGTCGCGATTCAGGATGCGGATTGTTTTCGCGGAAAAAACGCGCGCCTTCGCGGCCGCGTAGGTGTCAAGCGTGTCGTGCCAGTCAAGATGGTCGTCGGTGATGTTAAGCACGGCGGCGGCGTCGCACACGAGCGAACGGGTCGTGGCCAATTGAAAGCTGGACAACTCGAGCACCCACACTTCGGGCAAATCGTCTGCGGCGACGCGGGCTCGCAGCGCATCCAGCGCGACCGGTGCGATATTGCCGGCCACCTGAACATGCTTACCGGCAGCCTCGATCATCAAACCCGCGAGCCGGCTCGTCGTCGTCTTGCCGTTCGTGCCGGTAACGCCAACGATCCGGGGTGCGTATCCACGCTCCGCCTTCAAGCGTGACAGTTCGCGCGCAAAGAGCTCAACTTCGCCGACCACCTCGATCTTGCGTTTGTGCGCCGCTTTAACCAGAGGCGCCGCGGCTGACAGCGTCGGCGACAGCCCCGGACTTAGCGCCAGAAGCTGCACCTCGTCCAGCAACGCCAGTGAGAAATCGCCAGCAACGAACGAAATTTTCGGCAACTCGGTGTGCAGCTCGGCCAACCGCGGTGGATCGCTTCGCGTATCTGCGACGCGCACCGAGTAGCCGCTGGACTCAAGGTGACGCGCCATCGCGAGTCCACTGTCCCCCAGGCCGAGTACAAGCGCGAGAACAAGCACCCTATCAGTCATCGAATCTTTAATGTCGACAGGCCGACCAACACAAGCATCATCGTGATGATCCAAAACCGCACTACGACCTGCGTCTCCTTCCAGCCTGAAAGCTCGAAGTGATGGTGCAGCGGGGCCATTCGAAAGATGCGCCGCCCCCCGCTCGACTTGAAGTACGCGACCTGCAGCATCACTGAAATCGTTTCGATGACAAAGACGCCACCCATGATGAAGAGAACGATCTCCTGCCGCGCGATCACCGCGATCGTGCCGAGCGCGCCACCGAGCGCCAACGCTCCAACATCGCCCATGAACACCTCGGCCGGATATGCGTTGAACCACAGAAACGCAAGGCCGGCGCCCGCAATCGCTGCGCAGATGATCACGAGCTCGCCAGCACCGGGGATATACGGAAACAACAGATAGCGCGCGTAATCGGCGCGTCCGACGACGTAGGCGAACACACCGAGGGCGGAACCGATCATCACCGTCGGCATGATCGCCAGTCCGTCCAGCCCATCAGTGAGGTTTACCGCATTGCTGGTGCCGACAATCACGAGATACGACAGCACGACGAATCCGAACACGCCAAGCGGGTACGCGATGTTTTTAAAAAATGGCACCAGCAAATCGGAGCGCGGAGGCAGGTCGATGTAAAAGCCTTGCGTGACCCACTGGTGCATCAAATCCCAGATGCGGTCGGTCGACGGCGCGGCGATCGCAAACGCAAGGTAAAACGAGGCGGCCAGGCCGATCGCCGATTGCCACGCGTATTTCTCGCGCGCGCTCATGCCTTTCGGATTACCGTGCACAACTTTTCGATAATCGTCGATCCATCCGATCATTCCGAAGCCGAGCGTGACGATCAGCGTGACCCAGATGAAGCGGTTCGACAAATCGGCCCACAGCAAGGTCGTCACGCCGATCGCGATCAGGATTAGCGCACCACCCATCGTCGGCGTACCGGTCTTGGTCAGATGCGATTGCGGGCCGTCCTGCCGCACTGCTTGGCCGATCTTCAATGCAGCCAGTCGCCGGATAACCCAGGGACCGGCTGCCAGGCCGATCAGCATCGATGTTCCCGCGGCCAGCACCGCCCGCAGCGTCAAATACGAGAAGACGTTGAACGATCGAATGTCTTTGGCCAGCCATTCGAAGAGCTCGAGCAGCATCAGTGCACTTCCATCTTCTGCGCCACTAATGCCTGTACTACTCGCTCCATCTGCATAAAGCGCGACCCTTTGATTAGCACCGTCGCACCCTTCAGTTTCGAACGCAGCGCGGTAATCAGTGCATCGATTTCCTCGAAGTGAGCGGCACCTGCTCCGAACGCATGAACTGTTTCGCCCGCTAGTGGCCCGATTGCAAAAAGAGAATCGATGCCGCACTCACGCGCGTAGCCTCCCACTTCGCGATGAAACTCGGGCCCGCGCACGCCCACTTCTCCCATATCGCCCAACACCAACACTCTCGGCGCCGGCGCTGCAGCAAGAAGGTCGATCGCAGCGCGGACTGAATCGGGATTCGCGTTGTACGTGTCGTCAATCACTTCGCAGCCGTCGACTTGCAGCTTGACCCCGCGCCCCGCCACCGGCCGCCAGCCGTTCAAGCCGGCGGCTATAGCCGCCACGTCGATGTCGGTAGCAATGGCACAAGCCGTTGCAGCCAACGCATTGCGAACGTTATGCACACCGCCGGCGGCCAAGCGGACATCGATTAATCCCGAGGGCGTGGCCATCGAAATCAGCGCGCCGTCTCCTTCCGGTTGAAAAGTCGCGGTAACGACGGCGTAGGCAGTCAGCGCAAAGTCAATGACTCT
>DATLOA010000282.1:0-4990 GCA_035536515.1 Burkholderiaceae bacterium
CGAAAAGTACGTCGAGTCGCCGCACACCACCGACTTTGCGATCATGTTTCTGCCAACCGAGGGCTTGTTTGCCGAGGTGTTGCGCCGTCCCGGCTTGGCGGATCACCTGCATCGCGAGTGCCGAACCGTGATCGCCGGCCCGACGACGCTATTCGCAATGCTCAATTCGTTGCAAATGGGATTTCGCACGCTTGCGCTCGAGCAGCGCTCGGCGGAGGTGTGGCAAGTGCTCGGCGCGGTGAAGACCGAGTTCGGGAAGTTCGGAGAAGTGCTGGCCACTCTGCATCGGCAACTGTTGACGGCGTCCGACACGATCGACTCAGCGCAGCGACGCTCGGCGCAAATGAGCAAGGCGCTGAAGTCGGTGGAGGCGCTGCCGGCCGAACAGGCAGCTCAACTCTTGCCTGCGGCGCGCCCGGATCGATAGGAGCCACGGCATGCAACTTGCCACCTAGTTGCCACGCATCGGTGTGATGCGCGCGCTGCTAAATGCCGCAGTGCGTCGATTCTGAAAATAAAGGGAGAAAACACCGTGGCAAAGACCATCGTAGGTTCATTTGACAGTTTCGAGGAAGCGCAAGAGGTGTTGCGCGATCTGCAGCAGCGCGGCTACTCGCGTGACGACATTAGCGTGCTTGCCAACAATGCAACTGGCAAGTACAGCAGCCAATCCGCGGGTGCAGGTAGTACGTCCCGCGATACGGCGAGCACTGTGTCCGACGCCGGCGCGGGTACCGCGACCGGCGCGGCCGCCGGCGGCGTGCTTGGCGGCGCCGCGGGACTAGTGGTTGGATTAATGGGGTTGGCGATTCCGGGAATCGGTCCAATAGTCGCCGCCGGTCCAATTGCAGCCGCGTTGGCGGGAGCCGGTGTGGGTGCCGTGGCGGGCGGTTTGATCGGTGGCCTCACCGGCGTCGGAGTATCCGAGGATGACGCGAGTTATTACGCCGAATCCGTCCGCCGTGGTGGCGCATTGGTGACCGTTCGCGCCGATGATTCGCGCGCGGATGATGCTGCGAGCGTAATGCGCAGCCATGGGGCGGTCGACATCGAGCGGCGCGTCGAGCAATGGAAGGAGCAAGGTTGGACGGGGCACGATCCGAGCGCAACACCATACAGCGTGGATCAACTCGAACGCGAGCGCAGCAGTTATGGATCGCTTGGAAAAACGTCCGACCGTAATTTGGGCGTCGGTTCTCAGATGGGTGCGGACACTACGACGTCCGGGATGGGCGTTACCTCGACGTCGTCGAGCTGGTCCAACGATGAAGACTTCCGCACCCACTACGCTGACAATCTGAGCTCTTCGGGATCGTACGAAGATTACGAGCCGGCGTATCGCTACGGCAGCGACTTAGGAAACAACGCTCGCTATCGCGGCCGGGGCTGGTCGGAAATCGAATCCGACGCGCGCCGCGACTGGGAGTCGCGCAACCCTAACGATGGTTGGGAGCGCTTCAAATCCGCGGTAAGGCGTGGCTGGGAGCGCACATCGGACGCTGTCGAGCGCGCCATCCCCGGCGATTCGGACCGTGACGGCCGTTGAGGCCTAGTTGTGGAGAAGGCGGGGCGCGATGCCTCGCCTTTTTTATGAACCCGCCCGCTGATACGAGCAAAGACGAAAGCCGCAAGAAGGTCGGCGTTTACGATCGGCCCGCAGCCGCCGACCGGTTTCGCAATCTTCGCTTGTGGGCGATGGTGTTTGCAGTGGCTGCGAGCGTCGCGAGCCTGTACTTTTACTTTGGCGCTCGTTAGCGCCGCTCGTATTGTTTCGCCCCAAAGAGCGTTTCCTTTTCCTTGTCGTCGATAGGCTTGCGCCGGTCTGCCAACACCTGCACTCCGCGCTTTACTGCCGGTCGCGCATCGATCGTGTCGAACCAGCGCTTCACATTTGGATAGTCGGCCAGGTCGACCCCTTGATTCGCAAATGAGCGTGTCCACGGAAAGATGGCGATATCGGCGATCGAGTACTCGCCCGCAAAAAATTTTTCCTCTGCCAGCCTCCGGTCCATCACGCCATACAGCCGCTTCGCTTCGTTGGTATAGCGATGCACCGCGTACTCGATCTTCTCCGGCGCGTAAATCCGGAAGTGATGCGCCTGGCCGAGCATGGGTCCGACACCGCCCATCTGGAACATCAGCCACTGCAATGCAACGTATTTGTTACGCACATCGCGCGGCAGATACTTGTTGGTCTTCGCGGCGAGATACAGCAGTATGGCGCCCGACTCGAAAATCGAGATCGGCTTGCCGTCGGGTCCATCGGAGTCGACGATCGCCGGCATCTTGTTGTTCGGGCTGATCTTCAGAAAATCCGGGTTGAACTGATCGCCGGCGCCGATATCGATTGCGTGCACGCGGTAGGGCAGCGCGCACTCTTCGAGCATGATGTGGACCTTGTGGCCGTTCGGCGTGGGCCAGCTATATAGATCGATCATTTTGTGGCTCCAGCTTTTCCAAGTTCGACTTTCGCAATCGCATTGCGATGCACTTCATCCGGCCCATCCGCGAGCCGCAGCGTGCGCGAATGCGCATACGCATACGCGAGCGGAAAGTCGTCGCATACACCGCCGCCGCCGTGCGCCTGGATCGCCCAGTCAATCACATCGCACGCCACGTTCGGTGCGACGACCTTGATCATCGCGATCTCGGCCTTCGCCGCCTTGTTGCCGACGGTGTCCATCAACCACGCCGCCTTCAGCGTCAGCAAACGCGCCTGGTCAATCCGGCAGCGCGCCTCGGCGATCCGCTCCTGCCACACCGTTTGACGCGCCACTGCAGACCCGAACGCAACGCGGGTCGACAGCCGCTGGCACATCAACTCAAGTGCGCGCTCGCCGAGCCCGATCGAGCGCATGCAATGATGAATGCGCCCTGGTCCCAAGCGTCCTTGAGCGATTTCGAAGCCGCGCCCCTCGCCGAGCATCAGATTGCCGACCGGAACGCGCACCTCCTTGAAGTCGATTTCCATGTGGCCATGTGGCGCGTCGTCGTAACCGAACACGCTTAACGGCCGCATGACGTTGATGCCCGGCGTATCTGACGGCACCAAGATCATCGACTGCTGCGAATGCCGCGGCGCTTCGGGATCGGTCTTGCCCAGCACGATGTAAATGCGGCATCTAGGATCTCCCGCGCCCGATATCCACCACTTGCGGCCGTTGATCACGTACTCGTCGCCATCACGCACGATCGACGTCTGGATGTTGGTCGCATCGCTCGATGCCACCGCAGGCTCGGTCATCACGAATGCCGAGCGAATCTCGCCAGCAAGCAGCGGCTTTAGCCATAGCTGTTTATGCGCATCGGTACCGTAGCGCTCGATGGTTTCCATGTTGCCGGTATCTGGCGCAGAACAGTTGAACACTTCGGGCGCCCAGGGAACGCGGCCCATCAATTCCGCCAGCGGCGCGTACTCAAGATTCGTGAGCCCTGCGCCATGCATCGACTGCGGCAGAAACAGATTCCACAGCCCCGCGGCACGCGCCTTCGGCTTTAGCTCATCAATCAGCCTGGTTGGCGTCCAGCGCACACCCCGCTTTGTGTTCTCTTCGATTTCACTGTGGAAGCGCTGCTCGTTCGGATAAATGTGCTGCTGCATGAACGCATTGACGCGCTCTCGCAATGCCTCAACTTTCGACGAGTAATCGAACTGCATCTGCGCAGGATAGCTCAGCGCGACAACCGGGTCGCCGTGCGCGGCGCCGCAGTTTAAAGTGCGGCCGATGAAAGCAATTCAGTGCGTCGAGTGGGGAGATCCGAGCAAGCTAGTGCTCGCGGAGCTGCCGCTGCCCGAGCCCGGCGCGGGGCAGGTTCGCATTCGCATTGCCGCAGCAGGCGTCAATTTTCCCGACGCGTTGATCGTGCAGAAGAAGTATCAGCTGCAGCCAAAGCTGCCGTTCGTGCCCGGAAACGAAGTCGCCGGAACCATCGACGCGGCCGGCGAGGACGTACGGGACCTGAAGGTCGGCGATCGTGTGATCGCGTTCGTCGGCGTCGGTGCGTTTGCCGAATACGTCTGCGCCCCGGCGGCGCTGGCGGTTGCAATTCCTGATGGCGTCAGTGACGAGGTCGCCGCGGCATTCACGGTGACGTATGCGACGTCGCACCATGCGCTGTTCGATCGCGGTCAGTTGAAATCTGGCGAGACGCTGTTGGTGCTCGGCGCCGGTGGTGGCGTTGGGCTGGCGGCCGTCGAGCTCGGCAAAGTGGCGGGCGCGCGCGTGATCGCAGCGGCGTCGAGTGCAGACAAGCTCGCGGCAGCGAAGCAACATGGCGCCGACGACCTGATCGATTATGCCGCTGTTGACCTGCGCGAGACGGTCAAGCGCCTGACCGGCGGGAACGGCGCCGATGTAATTTACGATCCGGTCGGCGGCCCCCGCACTGAAGCGGCGGTACGCTCGATAGCGTGGCGCGGGCGGTTGTTAGTCGTGGGATTTGCGCACGGAGAAATTCCGCAGATTCCGGCCAATCTATTGTTGCTGAAAGGCGCGTCGTCGGTCGGCGTGTTTTGGGGAGAATTCGCGAAGCGGGAGTCCAAGGGCAACTTTGCGATGTTGAGGGAGCTTTTCGCCTGGCTCAAGGAGGGCAAATTGAAGCCGCACGTGTCGCAGGTTTATTGCTTGGCAGATACGCCGCGTGCGTTGCAAGCACTGCTGGCCCGCAGCGTCGTCGGCAAGCTAGTCGTTCGCCCTTAATGGTGAGGATCGCGATGAGAGTTTTTGCCGCGTTAGCGCTCCTTGCATCGATCAGCATCGCCGGAGCTGCCGAGCGCAGCATCGACAAATCGATCGTCATCCCGGCGACACTCGATCAGACGTGGGACGCGTGGACAACGCGCGAAGGCATTACCAGCTTTTTCGCGCCAGACGCGAAGATCGAGCCAAAGGTCGGCGGCGCATTTCAAATCTATATCAATCCGCTTGCCGAGCCCGGGTCAAAGGGCGCCGACGACATGCGATTCATGGCGCTGCAGCCGAAGCAGATG
>DATLOA010000283.1:0-4184 GCA_035536515.1 Burkholderiaceae bacterium
GCTGTGAAATTGCGTCAGCGCGGTCTCGAAATGTTCCAGCGCCTGCGCGCTGGAAGTAGAGACCGCAAGGCCACGTGCGTCTTTCATAAATGTTCTCCAAATTGTTGGCTTGCGATAAGCTGGGCGCCATCGGCCGTCGGACTTGATCGCAAGCGGTTATTTCCGCCCTCCGGGGAAATAACCTAGTTGTATCGGTAGCTGCTGGAAAAATCGGACACGGGCGCGGCGGAAGTCTTCTTCGCTTCGGCACGGATGACATGCCAAACCGCACCCTGTTTATCGCCATTCACATCGCCCGCCTTGGCATCGCCGGCGAAGAAATATAGTGCTTTACCCCTGTACGCCCACTGCGATGCGCCGTCATCACGCTTAACGATCGAGAAATCGCCGCCGGCGAGGCCGGGATTGGCAACGACGAACGGAGGCCAGGCCGCGGCGCATCCACCGTTGCAGTTGCTCTTGCCGACGACGTCCTTGTCGAACGTGTACAGCGTCTTGCCTTCCTTGCTCGCCATTACACCGTTAGAAATCTGGGTTGGATTGGCCTGCACGGATAAGGTAGCCACTGTGATAGCGGCAAACATTAGTGCGTGTTTCACTTTGAAGCTCCTCTATGGGTGAATGAAATTGAATCTGAACAACATTTAATGCAGGATCGGCGCGAGCGCATCGAAAACGCGCTTTTGCTGGCTATCGACGAGCATGCCCGCCAGCAGGTCGCCGAAGCGCGGTTCCTTCACGCCTGAAGCGATGTATTGCCAGCGATATGCGGCCAGCACCTCTGCATGAATCTGTGCGCTTTCGGCAGCGTCTACCGTGCGGCCGCAGATTTCGATGAAGTATTCGACGTCGGCCGTGGCCTGTTGCTGCAGCATGCCGTCGATGCCGACGACCAGCGCAATCAGGTCGTCGACCGCGGCGTCACGCTCGCTCGATGTGAGCTTGTCGTTTTCGCGCTGCCATTCGAGCTCGTCGATGATCGCGTGCTGCGATTCTTCCTTCCAGTGGAAAAAGAACACGTCTTTGTAGAGCGGCGACAGTTCGTTATCGCGCTCAATGCTTTGGCGGTAGTGCACCTGCGTAAATATTTCGATGTGGCACGTCAGTGCAAGCACGGCCCATGTCGACTTGCCAAGCACAAAATCGGCGACATCGTTGGGCTGCGGCAGGAAGCGATAGCCGTCGGGCATCTGCTCGGAGGCCAGCAGCTCGATCCGGCGGAACAGACGCTGATGTTTGAGCTCTTCGTCGGTGAAGCGAATCAGCGCTTCGAACGCGGTCTGATCGCCCAGCGCATGGTCGCGCGTGACTTCGAGCATCTTGGCGCCGATGAAGCGCTCCACCAACCCGAACATATTGGCGTACGTCCGGCCTTGAATCTGCGACAGCAGGCGGCGCTCGCTCGTGCTCAGCGATTCGATCCGGTCTACAAACGACAGGCCATCGGGCAAGAACTTGTGATCGGCGTCGAATTCGCGGCCGCGGATGACGTCGCGCTCGATGTCCCAGCGAATGCGCTTCGACACTTCTATGCACCTTGCATACCTTTGGGTATTGATCGACTCGAATACATGCATGGCTGGCGCTCTCGCTCGTACGTTCGCTTCGTGAGGGACGAATTGTCCGGAGCGGCAACCCGGGCGTCGTGAGACCAGAGTCCCGGATGCGTCCCGGGACTGAGCTGATCAGCGGGAAAAATGTGGGACTTGAGTCCCTGGGTCTAGTCGAGCCGCTTGCCGAAGCCCGCCTTGCGCGCCATCACGATCGCCTGCGGACGGTTCTCGACTTCGAGCTTGGAAAAGATGCGCGTGATGTGATTGCGCACGGTTTTCTCGCTCAGCGCGAGCGCGGCTGCGACCTGCGCGTTGTCGCGTCCCTGCGCGATCAGCTCGAGCAGATCGCGCTCGCGCGCCGTCAGACCCGAAAACGCCGGGTCGGTGACGGCGACAGTGGTCGGCAGAAACGCGCGTACCTCGTCGACCCAGCGATGCCACGCGGGCTCACTCTCGAGCAGCAGGTGGTTCTCGCTTTCGAGCGGCACGAAGCGCGCCTCGGGGATGCGGCCCGCGATCAATCGTCCCTCATCGAACGGCACGCGTACGTCGCGGCTCGAATGCAGCACCAGTGTGGGACAGGCAACACGTGGCAGCAGGTCCACGACGTCGATGTCGTTGAACTCGCGCATGAAGCGCGCAGCATTCGTGGCCGACGTCGACACGCGTTCGAGCTCGTTGAACCAGTGATGCTGTTCGGCGGTGCCGCCCGGAATGTATTGGGTCGTGAAAAACTGCCGGAACGCTGGGTTTTGCTGTCCCCAGCCGATCTCTGCCAGCCGGTTCATCACTTCGGCTTCGTCGCGCTGCGGTGGCGTGGGGTTGCGCTTCAAGCGGCCACGCGCGTAGCCCCCGTGCAGTATTAGGTGCGTGACGCGCTGCGGATGCCGGACGGCATAAGCAACCGCAATCGAGGCGCCCTGGGAAATTCCAAGCAAAGGAAAGCGCTCGATCTGCATCGCGTCGACCACCGTCTCTAGGTCATTCAGCCAGGCACTAAATGACAGATCGGTCACCTCGCGATCCGACAGTCCGCAGCCGCGCTCGTCGTAGCGAATCAGCGTGTGCTGCCGCGACAGTTCGATCAGCAGGTGGCTCCACACGGGGCTGCCGACGTCGAACTCCAAATGACTCAACCAGTTGGCAGCCTTGATCAGCGGCGGGCCGACTCCGGACGTGGCATACGCAATGCGCACGCCATCGTGCCCGGTACAGAATCGAATTTGCTGCTTGAACGTCGCCATCGAAAAAGCTGTGAACGGCCGAAACTTTCTGTATCAGCGACTTTACCGCTTCAACATAAGTTCATTTCATCAAGCCCGGCAACCACAGCGAAACGGCCGGAACATAGGTCACGATCAGCAGCGCAACGCACATCGCACCGTAAAACGGCCACAGCTCCTTTGATACCTGCTCCATCGTCACCCTGCCGATAGCGCAGCCGACAAACAAAGTCGGTCCCACCGGCGGCGTAATCAGTCCGATGCCTAGGTTAAGAATCATGATCATGCCGAAGTGCACCGGGTCAATGCCAAACTTGGCGATGACGGGCAAAAAAATCGGCGTGCAGATAAGCAGCATCGGCGCGAGGTCCATAACGGTACCCAGCAGTAACAGCAGAACGTTGACCAGCAGCAGGAAGACGTACTTGTTGTCGGAGATCGTCAAAAAGAACGCCGTGACCTTGGCCGGGATCTGCATGATCGCCATCATGTAGCCGAAGGCGACCGAGAAACCGATCAGCATCATCACCATCGCGACTGTCTTGACGACGCGATGCACGAGGCGCGGCAGATCCCGCCATTTGTAGTCGCGATACACGAGAAACGTCACCAGGAATGCGTAGACGCAAGCCACCGCCGCGGATTCGGTCGGCGTGAAGATGCCCGAGAGAATGCCGCCCATAATGATGACTACCGTGCCCAGGCCCCACAGCGCGTCGATGACGATCTTCGGCAGCGCGCTCAACGGCACTGGCTCACCTTTCGGATAGCCGCGCTTGTGCGACGTCCACAGCACGAGGCCTATCAGGCACAGTCCGAACAGCAGCCCCGGAAAAATGCCGGCAACGAACAGATGCGCGATGGAGATCGTGCCGCCAGCTGCCAGCGAGTAAATGACGGCGTTGTGCGACGGCGGAATCATCAGCGCTTGCACCGATCCGCAGATTGTGACGTTGGTGGCGAACACGCGTGGGTAACCCGCTTTGACCATCTGCGGAATCATCACCGAGCCGATAGAGGCAGTGTCGGCGACCGATGAACCCGAGATGCAGCCGAACAGTGTGCTCGCCAGAATGTTCACCAACGCAAGGCCACCGCGGATGACGCCAACGAATACCTTGGCGAGGTTGATCAGCCGCACCGCCATGCCGCCTTCGGCCATGATGCCGCCCGCCAGCACGAAGAACGGAATCGCGAGCAAAGCGAAATCGTCGGTGCCGTCCGAAATCTTCAGCATCACGGCTTCCAGCGGAATGTCGATCCACAGCGCGGCGACGAGTGCCGCTAATCCGAGCGCGTATGCGACCGGCACACCAAACGCGCATAGCAGGGCGAACGATCCGAGCAAGACCAGAACGTCCATCGGCTATTCGAGCTCGGTCGCGTCGTCGCGATACATCACTGACGT
>DATLOA010000284.1:0-7331 GCA_035536515.1 Burkholderiaceae bacterium
GAAGGCTTTTCGGATTCAGCGGATTTTTTCCAGGCCGATCGAATTCATCCGAGCGCACAAGCGCAGGCAAGAATTCTGCAAACGGTGTGGCCCGTGCTCGAGCCGCTGATTCTGGCCAAAGCGGCGAAAGTAAGGTTGTGACCGCTGGCGTTTGGGACGCGGCCGAGCGCACCGTTGTCTCGGTACCCGATGTGTTGCTTAAGCTCAAGCAGTTCGATTCGTTGATTGACGTGCGAACTGAGGACGAATTCGAGATCGATCACCTGCCGGGCGCGATCAATCTTCCCGTGCTCACGAACACCGAGCGCGTTGAGGTGGGCACGATGGATCGGCAGCAGTCGTCGTTCGAGGCGCGCCGCCGCGGCGCGGCGTACGTCTCGCGCAATATCGCGCACCATCTGGAAACTCGATTTGACTCGATGCCGAAGAGTTGGCGGCCGCTTGTTTACTGCTGGCGTGGCGGCAATCGCAGTGGCGCGATGACGCATATTCTGCGCTGCGTCGGCTGGCAAGCGCGCCAGCTCGAAGGTGGATATCGCGCTTATCGAAGGCAAGTGGTCGCGGATCTTGCGACACAGCCTGTATACCTGTCACTGCGCGTAGTATGCGGAACGACGGGCAGCGGCAAGAGCCGCTTATTGCAGGAGCTGTGCGCGCAGGGCGCACAGGTGCTCGACTTGGAAGCACTGGCACACCACCGTGGCTCGGTGCTCGGCGGCTTGCCCGCGCAGCGGCAGCCATCGCAAAAAATGTTTGAGACGCGCCTGTGGTCGGCGCTGCACTCTTTTGACCCAGAGCGTATTGTTTTCGTTGAGTCCGAGAGCCGGAAGATCGGAGAGCTGCGCGTTCCCGATGCATTGCTGAAGCTGATGCGCGCGTCCGAATGCGTGCGTCTTGAAGTTCCATTGCGCGCTCGCATCCGACTACTGCGCGGTGAATACGAGCATTTCGAGAGCGATCGTGACTTGCTCGACGCGCAGCTCGATTGCCTGTCGGCGCTGCACGGACGCCAAAAGATCGAGCGGTGGAAAGCGCTAGCTCGCGCTGACAACTGGGATGACGTCGTCGAGCAGCTGCTAGTCGAGCACTATGACCCGGCGTATCTGAAGTCGATCGACCGTAATTTCGAGCGCGCTGCCGACGCCAATATCATGCGCATCGAAAGCGATGCAATCGAAGATTATCAAGCTGCTGCGCGCAAGCTCGTCACCTTGGTGAGTTAGTCGCTTACTTGGCCTGACCCGGCTTCACATCCGCCGGCGCCGATTTCGTTGCGGGCTTTTCGGCAGTCTTGCGCTGTAAATCGGCGCGCAAAATCTTGACATCGTGGCGCGCCTTTAGCCCATCGGCGTACGTGATTTCGGCAGAAGCAGCATCCTGCTGGTTAATAGCTCGAGCTTGCGCGTCGCGTTGCGCTGGCGGGACCGTTTCGCTTGGCTTCGATCCGATTACCTTGACGATGACATAGCCGGCATTGACGGCGTTGCGAAAATCGGTGGCGACTTCGGCGCCGACAAATTGCGGAAGCTTGTCCGCTGGAATGCGCAGCACCTCGTTCAGTGCATCGGCCGGCATGTCTTGCGGCTGACGGCGCGATACGACCTTTGGCGCAGAAAAGCCGGCCTCATTTGCTTTATCAATCGGCTCCTTGCGCAGCGCCGCCAGCCGCTGCTCGCCGGCCTCGCGCGCAAGTCGAATCGCTTCGCGACGCTCGAGCAGCTGGCGAATCTCCGGAGCTACCTTATCCAGCGGCTGCACCGATGCCGGGCGGTAATCCAGCACGCGTGCCGATACCAGCGTGCTCGCGGCTACTTCAATCGCCTGTGTATTGCGCCTATTCTTCAGCGAATCCTCGGCAAACACGGCTTCAACGACGCGCGGTCCGAGATGCGGCGGCAAACCGCGTCGCGTCAGGTTATCCGCAGTCATAATTTTTAAGTTCAACTTTTGAGATGCAGGCTGCAGCGAGTCCGCTTGTTCGTACACGAGGTTGGTGAACTGGTCGGCCGCCTCAGTAAAACTCTTTTGCGCCTGCTGATTTCGCAGCTCGCGCTCGATATCCGTGCGCACTTCGGCAAAGGGCTTTGCCTGCGCTGGTTTAATCTCGGTCACGCGGATGATGTGAAAGCCGAAATCGGTTTCGACCACATCGCTGATCTCGCCTTCTTTCATCCGGTAAGCGGTTTCTTCAAACGGTTTGACCATCATTCCGCGCCCGAAGTAACCCAGGTCGCCCCCCTGCGCGGCCGACCCCGGATCCTTTGAATTCTCGCGCGCGAGCTTGGCAAAGTCGTTCGGCACTGATTTGACTTTTGCAAGTATCTCTTCGGCTTTTTTGCGGGCGGCGGCTTTATCTGACCCCTCGGTCGGGATCAGAATGTGGCTTGCGCGACGTTGTTCCTCTGTTCCGTAGCGCGTTTTATTCTGGTCGTAGTAATTCTTAGCCGCGTCGTCGGCGACCTTGATGTTGCCCGCGATGGTTTCCGGAGACAGCACGACGTACTCGACGCGCACGCTCTCGGGAATCTCGAATTGCGCGCGATTGCCTTGGTAATACTCAGTGATCTGCGCCTCCGTGATCGACACTTTGGAAGCAAACTGCTCCGCGGGAAAGCGAAGCTCGCGCACTTCACGCTGCTCAAGCAAGATTCGCTCGATGCGCTCGATCACACTTCTAGGCGTAATTGCCGATTCGACCACCGCTTGCAAGAAGGCCTGTTTGCGCAGATCGTTGCGCAACGTCTGTTCGAACGCCGCTTCGCTCTGCCCGCGCGACGCTAGAAATGCCTTGTAACGGTCATAGCTGAATTTTCCGTCCTCTTGAAACGCCGGGACGTTGGCAATAAAGTCGCGCAGCCGATCAACAGTAACCACGACGTTCGCTTGGTTCGCTTCGTTGGCGAGCGCGCGGTCGAGCACCAGCTGGTCGAGCACCGCTGCGCGGGCTTCTGGAGTTTCAAGCAGCTTTGCGTCGAAACTGGAACCCATGGCCTGGCGCAGCCGCTCGGCGCGCTCACGCAGCGCGACATCGTATTCCTGCTGTGTGACCGGGGCGCCGCCGACAGTAGCCAACGCACCGTCCTTGTCGACGTAGCTGTTGTAGCCCTGAATGCCGAAAAAAACGAATGACGGCAAGATCAGCACCAGGATAAAAAGCATCATCCAGTTGCGATGCGCACGAACGAAATCAAACATGGCAGGCGCCCAAGTGATCTACCAAAATAAAAAGGCGAACGAATTCGCCTTCTTATTTGTGTGGCGGAGTGGACGGGACTCGAACCCGCGACCCCCGGCGTGACAGGCCGGTATTCTAACCGACTGAACTACCACTCCCTAAAGCCATTTCCAAAGCTACTGCGCGTCCCGATTCGCAATCTCCGGTGCTCGCTGTATTTCACATACAGCTCCGCTCCTCAATTGCGACTTGGGCCTGCTGGCTACGCTTTTAAACGGCTTTCACTCCGTAGCAAGTTTTCGTAGCAAGCATTTGGTGGGTGCTGAGAGGCTCGAACTCCCGACCTACGCCTTGTAAGGGCGCCGCTCTACCAACTGAGCTAAGCACCCTTGGCATGACCACTGTCGCTGGTCACGCTATCGCTCAGCAATCAACTTCGGAAAAGTTAGTTTAGCGAATCTTTAAGCGCCTTGCCCGGGCGAAACTTGGGTACCTTCGCTGCCCTGATCTTGATTTCTTCGTTGGTGCGCGGGTTACGCCCCGTGCGCGCGGCTCGCTTGCTGACGATAAACGTACCGAAGCCGACCAATGTCACCGAGTTGCCCCGCTTCAGGCTGCCGCGTATGCCTGCGACAATTGCTTCAAGTGCCCGACCCGCCGCTGCTTTTGAAATGTCCGCTTGTTTGGCGATATGGTCGATCAATTCGGTCTTGTTCACTGATGCACCCCCGTATTCTGGCTGTCACTTTGCTGAGGCCGCGCGACGCACTGCGTATTGCATTTGTTTCCGGCTTTTGTTATTGGCGGCGCGGACCGAATTTTTATGGCGATGTGCTTGAAGCGGTGAACGACTATTCAACCGCGACGATGTAGCAGTGTCAAGAAGAAGAAAAGGAAACAGCGCTAAGCGAGAGAATCAGTTGCCGGCGCGCTGAAGCGCCGGCCGACCGCGTCGCTAATGCTTGACGACCTCGCCCACGGCCGGTGGTTCCGCCGGTTTGACCGGAGCGGCGGCGATTTCATCGTCCGTTAGCGGAACGGGTCGTCGCTCGAGTGCTACTTCGAGCACCTTGTCGATCCACTTAACGGGAATGATCTCGAGCCGATTCTTGACGTTGTCCGGAATCTCCGTTAGATCCTTTACATTTTCCTCAGGGATCAAAACCGTCTTGATGCCACCTCGATGCGCGGCGAGAAGTTTTTCCTTCAGCCCGCCGATCGCCAGCACCTCGCCGCGCAGCGTGATCTCGCCCGTCATCGCAACGTCAGCTCGAACCGGGATGCCGCTAACCGCCGAAATCAGTGCAGTCGTAATCGCGATGCCGGCCGAAGGCCCGTCTTTCGGCGTCGCGCCTTCCGGAAAGTGGACGTGAATATCGGTCTTCTCGAACACCTCGTCTTTGATTCCGAGCCGGCGCGCGCGCGAGCGCATCACCGAGCGCGCCGCCTCGACCGATTCCTTCATCACGTCGCCGAGCGATCCGGTGCGGTGCACGTTCGCCTTACCCGGCATCGTCGCCACTTCGATCGTCAGCAAATCGCCGCCGACCTCGGTCCATGCCAAACCGGTGACCTGCCCCACCTGATTTTCTTTCTCGGCCACGCCAAAAGCGTAGCGCCGCACCCCGAGGAATTTGTCGAGATTACGCGCGGTGACCTGCACGCGCTTGTCCTGCTTCTTCAACAGCAGCTGCTTGACGACTTTACGGCAGATTTTGCTGATCTCCCGCTCGAGCGAGCGGACGCCCGCCTCGCGCGTGTAGTAACGAATGATGTCGCGAATCGCGCTCTCGGCAATCGAAAGCTCACCACTTTTCAAGCCGTTGGTCTTCATCTGCTTGGGCAGCAGGTGCTGCAAAGCGATGTGCACTTTCTCTTCTTCGGTGTAACCCGATAGCCGAATCACCTCCATCCGGTCGAGCAGCGCCGGCGGAATATTCATCGTATTGCTGGTGGCGACGAACATTACATCCGACAGATCGAAATCGACCTCGACGTAGTGATCCTGGAACGTGTGGTTCTGCTCGGGGTCGAGCACTTCCAACAATGCCGACGCCGGGTCCCCGCGAAAATCCATTCCCATCTTGTCTACTTCGTCGAGCAGGAATAGCGGATTCCGTACACCGGCCTTGCCGAGGCTTTGCAGGATCTTGCCCGGCATGGAGCCAATGTAGGTGCGCCGATGGCCGCGGATCTCGGCTTCATCACGCACGCCGCCGAGCGCCATGCGAATAAATTTGCGATTGGTTGCACGCGCGACCGATTGCCCCAGCGACGTCTTACCGACGCCCGGAGGGCCAACCAGGCACAGAATCGGCGCCTTCAGCTTGTCGACGCGCTGCTGCACGGCGAGGTATTCGAGAATCCGGTCTTTGACCTTCTCAAGCCCGTAATGATCGTCGTTCAACACTTTCTCAGCGTTACCGAGATCGTTATTAATCCGGCTACGCTTTTTCCACGGCAACCCAATCAACGTGTCTAGGTAATTACGTACGACGGTCGCCTCGGCCGACATCGGTGACATCAGCTTCAGCTTTTTCAATTCGGACGTGGCTTTATCGCGCGCTGCCTTCGGCATGCGAGCAGCCTTGATTTTCTTTTCGAGCTCCTCGAGATCGGCGCCCTCTTCGCCTTCGCCGAGCTCTTTCTGAATCGCTTTTACCTGCTCGTTCAGGTAGTACTCGCGCTGGCTTTTCTCCATCTGTCGCTTGACGCGGCCGCGTATGCGCTTTTCGACCTGCAGGATATCGATCTCGGCTTCAAGCTGAGCCAGCAAATGTTCGAGCCGCTCATTGATGCCGAACATTTCAAGCACTTTCTGCTTCTGCTCCAGCTTCAACGGCAAGTGCGCGGCGATCGTGTCAGCCAGCCGCCCTGCCTCATCTATCCCAGCAATCGAGGTCAAGATCTCTGCCGGGATTTTCTTGTTCAGCTTTACGTACTGGTCGAACTGCGTGACGATTGCACGCCGCAGCGCCTCGGATTCCGCGGTCGACTGGTGATCAGGGACGATCGGCAGCACATCGGCAGTAAAGTGTGCCGGGCCATCCACGATGCGCTCGATTCTTGCCCGCTGCGCGCCCTCAACCAGGACTTTCACGGTGCCATCAGGCAGCTTCAGCATCTGCAGGATATTGGCGACGCAGCCGATCTCATAGATATCTTCGGCTTCGGGCTCGTCCTTCGCGGCATTCTTCTGCGCCACCAGCATGATGCTCTTGCCGGCTTCCATCGCCGCTTCAAGCGCCTTAATCGACTTCGGGCGTCCTACGAACAGCGGAATGACCATGTGCGGGAACACGACAACATCGCGCAAAGGCAGCAACGGCAGTGTCGTGGTTTCCGGCGGCAGAATCTGGGTCGTCATTCGAGTCGTTCCCTTCATGTGACTTTAAACGCCATATGCGCCCGTGCAGAGTGAATGCAAGGCCGGAAGGAATGCGGGCAAACCCAATCTAGCATGTGGAAGGCCTGCGCCGCCGACTGGATAACGGCGGGGAAAACAGCAGTTAACCGACGCATCGCCGCCACGCATTAGCGTGGAGCGCTGGCGACTTTGGGCTGATCGGAATAGATCAAAAGCGGCTTTCCGCCGGTGATCGTGTTGTCGTCGACGACAACTTTGATGACATTCTTGGTGCTCGGCAGGTCATACATCACGTCGAGCAGTACGCTCTCGACGATCGACCGCAAACCGCGCGCACCAGTTTTGCGCTTCAGCGCTTTGCGTGCGATGGCCTTGAGTCCTTCATTGCGGATTTCGAGCTCGACGCTTTCCATCTGGAACAGCCGATGAAACTGCTTGATCAGTGCATTCTTGGGCTCGACCAGGATCTGAACCAGCGCTTCTTCGCTCAGCTCATCGAGCGTGGCGATCACCGGCAGGCGCCCCACCAGCTCGGGGATCAATCCGAACTTAATCAGGTCTTCAGGCTCGACGTCCCGCAGCAGCTCGCCCACTGCGCGGTCGCTCTGGCTGGTCACACTAGCAGAGAATCCAATGCCGCTCTTTTCCGAGCGGTTACGGATGATCTTCTCGAGCCCGTCGAACGCGCCGCCGCAGATAAACAGAATATTGGTCGTGTCGATCTGCACAAAGTCTTGGTTCGGGTGCTTGCGTCCGCCTTGGGGTGGTACCGAGGCGATCGTGCCTTCA
>DATLOA010000285.1:0-2256 GCA_035536515.1 Burkholderiaceae bacterium
CGCGTGTCGAGCCACTGACCGTCTTTGCGTGCGTAGTGAAACGCGCCGCTTTTGCCGGCGACCCATATCTGCTGCATTGGCGTCTGGCTGTTGACGATTACCTTAGATCCGTTGCCTAACTCGAGCGTCAGAACGTTACCCGCGCGCGATGCTTCCATGTCAATGTCTACGGCATCCACTGCACGCTCGATTGCCGCGAGCGTGGCTTCAGCTGACTCCAGGAACTCTGATTCGCTCATGTTAGATTGACCGCCATGCGATTCGCTGCAACGATACTCGCCGGTGCAATGTTATTTGTCCTCTCGGCATGCGGCCAAAAAGGGCCGCTGACTCTGCCGCCTCCATCTTCTGCGCAAACAAAAGCACCGGCGAAATCCGTGGATCGTCCTTTTCCGGACGTGCCCGCCACCTCAGAACAGAAATGAACGCCGCGCTGGCGGCCAGCGAGGGGTTTAGCTACCGCGAAAACCACCTGTACTGCGAAGACGTTGCACTCGACGCGTTGGCGCAGCGCTACGGAACGCCGCTGTACGTCTATTCGCGCCGCGCCATTGAAGAGGCGTACGCAGCGTACGCCGCTGCGCTGAACGGTCGCGAAGCGCTGGTCTGCTATGCCGTCAAGGCCAACTCAAACCTGGCGGTGCTCGACGTGCTCGCACGGCACGGCGCCGGATTCGACATCGTTTCGGGCGGAGAGCTGGCGCGTGTGCTCGCCGCCGGCGGCGACGCCGCCAAGATCGTTTTCTCGGGCGTCGGAAAAAGCGAAGCCGAGATCGAGACCGCATTGAATGTCGGCGTAGCGTGCTTCAACGTCGAGTCATCGCCGGAGCTCGACCGCATTGACGCTGCCGCGCGGCGGCTCAACAAGCGCGCGCCGGTCGCGCTGCGAGTCAACCCGGATATCGACGCTAAGACCCATCCGCATATCTCGACCGGGCTTAAGAACAACAAATTCGGCGTTGCCTATGCGGAGACCTTAGCTTTATGCCGGATCGCGGTTAAGAAACCGGCGTTGGAGCTGATCGGACTAGGCTGCCACATCGGCTCGCAGGTTACGGACGTCGCGCCATACGTAGAGGCAGCCGATCGCATCATCGATCTGGTAGAAGCACTCGAGCGCGAAAAGGTCACACTGCGGCACATCGATCTCGGAGGTGGCCTAGGGATTCGCTATCGGAACGAGACGCCGCCGCTCGTCTCGGAGCTTGTCGCCGCATTGCTGGCACGAGTCGATGCGCGCGGGCATCGTGCCAAAAAGTTGATCTTCGAGCCCGGCCGCTCCTTGGTCGGCAACGCCGGCGCGCTGCTGACGCGGGTCGAATATGTGAAACTCGCCTCGTCGAAAAACTTCGCGATCGTCGACGCAGCGATGAATGATCTGATCCGCCCTGCGATGTACGACGCATGGATGAGCGTAGTGCCTGTCGTGCCACGAAGCGATCGCACAGAGCGCTACGACGTCGTGGGTCCAGTGTGCGAATCAGCCGACTGGCTCGCGCGTGATCGGGACCTGGCGCTGCAGTCGGGAGATCTGCTGTCGATTGTGAGTGCTGGGGCTTATGCGATGGCAATGAGC
Organism: Burkholderiaceae bacterium; assembly: GCA_035536515.1. Classification (GTDB taxonomy): domain Bacteria; phylum Pseudomonadota; class Gammaproteobacteria; order Burkholderiales; family Burkholderiaceae_F; genus JACCZX01. Next base: position 1,577 of record DATLOA010000285.1, read on the forward strand.
TCGAATTACAACAGCAGGCCGCGACCGGCCGAAATAATGATCGACGGCTCGCACGCGTACTGCGTACGCCAACGCGAAACGATCGATCAATTGTTCGCCGCAGAATCGCGCCTGCCGTAGCGCGGTTGGCAATTACTTGGCAGCGTCCTTCAGCCGCAGCCCCTGAACGAAATCCGCAACGGCGCGGATCTCGGCGTCGGACAGCTTCGCCGCGATCTCCTGCATGGCTGGATTATTACGACGCGTGCCCTGGCGAAAGTCTTTCAGCGTCACTTCGGCATATTCGGCATGCTGGGACGCAAGCCGCGGATACTGAACCGGAATTCCCTGGCCCGCCGGGTTATGGCATCCCGAACATGCGGGCAGCGACTTCTCGGGCACGCCCGCGCGCCAGATTCGCTGCCCAAGCTCGAGCGTTTGCTTGTTTCGCGCTGTATTCAACTGCGCAGTCTGGCTCGCAAACCAAGCAGAGACGTTGCGCTTGTCGTCATCGGATAACTGCGACGCAATACCATTCATGATTGCGTTCTCGCGCGCCGGACGCTGCTGGCCCTGGCGCACCGTGTAGTCAAGCAGTTGCTTGTACAGATACTCGGAATGCTGTTGCGCCAATCGCGGGTTCGCCGGCGCTGTCGAATTACCATCCACGCCGTGGCACGCGGCACATATTTGTGAAGCAA
>DATLOA010000286.1:0-7106 GCA_035536515.1 Burkholderiaceae bacterium
AGATCACGATCATCGCGCTGTTCCAGATCCTGGTCGATTACGGTCTTTACAACAGCTTGATCGGCCTGACGCTCGTTTACATCGCGTTGCAGTTGCCGCTGACCGTCTACATCCTCGAGAGCTTCTTCGCTCGCATCCCCGCCGATCTGTTCGACGCGGCGCGCATCGACGGTTATCCCGAATGGCACATCTTCTGGAAGGTGAGCCTGCCTATCGCGTTGCCCGCGATCTCCACCACCGTGATCCTGAACACGATCTTGCTGTGGAATGAATTTTTGTACGCGGTGGTGCTGATCACCGACGAAGCCAAGCGCACGCTGCCGCTCGGAATCCAGCGCTTCATGGGCGATCAGCTGGAAGACGTCGGAATGATCGCGACCGGGCTGATGATCGCAATCATTCCGGTCGTGCTGATCTATCTGTTCTTCTCCGAGAAATTGATTCAGGGCATGACGGCCGGGGCGGTCAAGTAAGTGGCTTTTGTTCGATAAATGGCGACCGTTGCCTTGAAGGATCTGACCAAGCGCTACGCAGGCTCCGACCTGCTCGCAGTTGACGCGGTCAATCTGGACGTTGCACACGGTGAGTTCATGGTGTTGCTCGGACCATCGGGCTGCGGTAAGTCAACGACGTTGCGGATGATCGCCGGACTCGAATCGATCAGCGCCGGCACGTTGTCGATCGATGGCAAGTGCGTCAATGACATTCCGGCCAAGGACCGCGACATCGCGATGGTGTTCCAAAGCTACGCGCTGTACCCGCATATGTCGGTACTCGACAACCTCGCGTTCGGGCTGCGTCGTCGCGACGTTCCCGCACGCGAGATCGACCGGAGAGTTCGCACGGTCGCCGCCACGCTCGGTCTCGCTGATCTGCTGAAGCGAAAGCCGCACGCTTTGTCGGGCGGACAGCGGCAGCGCGTCGCGCTCGGGCGCGCGATCGTACGTGACCCGAAGGTTTTCCTTTTTGACGAGCCGCTGTCTAATCTTGACGCCGCTTTGCGCGTTGGCATGCGCGGTGAGCTGATCAAGCTGCACCATCGGCTGGGCGCGACGATGATCTACGTGACGCACGATCAGGTCGAGGCGATGACGATGGGTGATCGCATCTGCATCATGAACGGCGGCAAGGTTGTGCAGATCGGTAGCCCGCTCGACGTTTACCGTGATCCGGCCGATATGTTCGTCGCATCGTTTCTCGGCAGCCCGCCCACCAATCTATTGCCCGGACGGTTCAACGGTCACGACCTGGTCGTTGGACAGGCGCGATTGCCTGTTCCGAAGAAGGCCGATGCCGGCGAAGTGATCCTCGGGATTCGACCCGAAGACATCCGTATCGACGGCGCTGCGCCACACACCTACGGCGAGGTGCTTGCAGTCGAGCCGCTCGGCGCCGAAACCATTGTGCGATTTCGGTTACCCGACGTCGCGCACGACGTTCTGGCACGAGGACCGCGCAGCGTTGTGGCTAAGGTGGGCGATCGCGCGCCGCTCACGTTCGATCTCGCCTCGGCGCACTTGTTTGACCCGATCACAACCCAACGAATCCCTTAGGAAAGAAAGACCGCAATGCTCAATGCCCCTGCACTAATGGTTCGCCGGCACTTTCCACGCCCCGACGAGGGCCTTGTCAATCGTTTGCGTGAAGTGCCGACCGGCTGGGTGGTCGACGCGAACGGACGGCGCGGTGCCGTCGATTACCGAGTGCGTCCGTTGACTCGCGCGATGCGCTTCTGCGGAGTTGCATTGACCGTGCAGAGCCGTCCACGCGACAACTTGGCGCCGTACGCTGCAATTCAATACGCGAAGCCCGGCGATGTGATGCTGGTCGCGACCGACAATTACGAAGAAGCCAGCGTCGCCGGTGACCTGCTGCTCGGCATGGCGAAAAATCAGGGCATATGTGCGCTGGTGACCGACGGACTCGTGCGCGACATCGACGGGCTTAACGCAGTGGGCATTCCGGTGTTCGCGCGTGGCTTGTCTCCGAATTCTCCGCACAAGGATGGGCCAGGAAAGATCGGAGTACCGATCTATGTCGGAGGCGTGATGGTCAACTCGGGCGATGTGGTGATTGGCGATCAAGACGGTGTCGTCGTGGTGGCGCGCGAGGCGCTCGAGGGCGTGCTTAATGCGCTTACCGATGTGAAAGCAAAGGAAGTAAAGATGGAGGAGTTGGTGGCCAAAGGCGCCAAGCTGCCTCCTGGGTTTGACCAGCTGCTTGCCGAAAAAGGCGTGCTGTATCTCGATTGATGAAGCGCGTCTTGTATTTGTCGCATGCCCCGCCGGAGGTGTATTCGATCATCCGTGATGCGGTGCCTGCGGAGTTCGAACTGGTGACACTTGATCAGAACAGCGACGACGAGCGGCGCGAAAAGATCGGTCGATGCGAAGTCGTGATCGTCGCGGCGACGCCGCTGCGCAAGCCGATGATCGACGCCGCTCAGCGGCTCGAGCTTGTGCACCATCAGGGCGTCGGGTGGCAGGACACAACCGATCACATCGAGCTGAAGCAGCGCGCAATTCCACTGGCGCTGACGCCCGAAGGAACCACCGTCGGTGTGGCAGAGCACACCGTGCTGCTGATGCTTGCGGCGCTGAAGCTGCTTCCGTTCGCCGACAGCGAGCTGCGGCAGGGACGATTTCACGTCAACGCTTTGCGCCCGGTATCGCGCGAGCTCAGCGGACTGACGGTCGGTTACGTGGGTATGGGCCGTATCGCGCAAGCGGTCGCGCAGCGGTTGAGTGCTTTTGGCACGCACGGAATTTTCTTCGATCCCGCCGTATCCATAGTGAAGGGACTGCAACGTAAGTCGTTCGAACAGGTGCTACAAGAAGCTGACATCATCACTCTGCACCTGCCGTTGACTGCTGAAACGCGCTATTTGATAGGCGGCGCGGAAATCGCGCAGATGAAGCGCGGCGCATATCTGATCAACGCGGCGCGCGGTGGCCTGATCGATGAAGCAGCACTCGAAAGCGCACTGAAGTCGGGCCATTTGGCTGCGGCCGCCCTCGATGTCTTTGAAAGCGAGCCGGTGCTCTCCGGACATCCTCTGTCGCATTTGAAAAACATCGTATTGACACCGCATATCGCCGCGGGCACGCGCGATGCACTGCAAACGAAGATGCGCGCACTGTTCTCGAATGTGCAGCGCTTTTATCGCGGCGAGCCAATGCAGAACCGTGTGTTCTAGCGCCGATCGATGACACCAACGTTGCGGGTTGTAATGGCGGGCGCGGGATTCGCAAGTGGACTGCACCTGGCGGGCTGGAAGCGTGTGCCGAATGCCGAGGTTGTCGCGATCTGCGATCCGACTGACGACAAAGCTGCGGCACGCGCCCGCGAGTTCGGCATTGCGTCGGTCTTCCGCGATGCGGGGGAAATGCTCGACGCGACGCGGCCGGATGCGATCGACATCGCCGCGCCGATGGGCGTGCATGTTCCGCTGTGCGTTCTCGCCGCGTCCAAAGGCGTTCATATCCTTTGTCAGAAGCCGCTAGCGCCCAATCTTGCTGAAGCACAGAGCGTGGCACGCGCTGTTGACGGCAAGGTACGTTTGATGGTGCACGAGAACTGGCGCTTTCGTGCGCACTACCGGCAGATCAAGCGCTGGCTTGACGAAGGGGCACTGGGAGCGCCGGTCTCCGCGACCATGCAAGTGCGGTCCTCGGGACTGCTCCCGAACGAAGAAGGCATTCTGCCGCAGCTGATGCGACAGCCGTTTTTCGCGCAGCTCGAACGACTGCTGATCCGTGAGGTGCTGATTCATCATCTGGATGTGTTGCGCTGGCTTCTCGGCCCGTTGCACGTGATCGCTTCCCGCACCGGCCGGCATTGTGCTGAAGTGCGTGGCGAAGATCACGCGGTCATCCTGTTGGAAGGACACCGACGTTGGGCGCTACTCGACAGCAGTCTCGTCGTACTAGGGACGCCTCCGACACCAACAGATCGCCTCGAGATGGTCGGCACGAAAGGCACGGTACTGCTTGAAGGCAACATACTGCGGCTGCAGGGTCACCGTGATGAGTCGATCACGCTCGACCTAGCCACGGGCTACGGCGACAGCTATGCCGCAGCGATTGCGCATTTTGCTGCCGCCCTGGCAACGGATACGCCGTTCGAAACCGGCCCAGAAGATAACCTGCAGACGCTCGCGCTGGTCGAAGACGCGTACGCGCTTGCCCAACCTCTGCGCGCCCCATGAAAGACGCCGAGCTCGACGACCCGCTGCAACAGGTGGTCGCAGTATTGCAGGAAGATATTGTTCTCGGACGCCTGACGCCTGGCGCGCGTCTGGTCGAAGAAGACCTCGCCGATCGCCTGCATACGAAGCGCCACGTGTTGCGGCAGGCGTTCATGGAGCTGGAGCGCTTCGGCCTCGTCGAACGCAGACGCAACCGCGGCGCGGCGGTGCGGCAGCTAACGTTGGACGACGTGACGCAGATCTATGCGGTGCGCGCGATCCTCGAGCGCGCCGCGGCAGCTCAGATGCCGCTGCCGATGCCGAAGAAAGACTTGCAGCCGATCCTCGCTGCTCAGCGACGGCACGACGCGGCCGTGCAAGCCGGCGACGCAAAGGCAGTATTCCGCGCAAACTTCGATTTCCACATGGCTTTATTCGCGACATGCGGCAACCCTTACCTCGCCTCCGCGATTGATGACTTCAGAAAAAGGACGCACGTGGTGTGGTCATATGCGATCGTCAGGCCCGAATATTTTCGCAATGCGCAGCGCGAGCATCAGTCGATGCTGAAAGCGATTCGCGATCGTAATCGCAAAAAGCTGGTTGAGCTTTGCAGCGCCCACCTGAACATCTCACGCGGCGCTTACGTAGAAACGACTCGCCTGCGCTCCGCGCACTAGACGTAGCAGCCGACGCTATGCCTGCTCTTCTTGGCTGCATCGCTGATGACCTGACGGGTGGTACCGACCTGTCGGGAATTCTTGTCAACAACGGCATGCGGACCGTACAGATGATCGGCGTGCCAGACGGTCCCTGGCCTGACGATGCAGACGCCGTCGTGGTCGCGCTGAAATCGCGCACGATCCCGGTGGAGCAGGCAGTGAAGCAATCGCTGCAAGCACTACGATGGCTGCAAGCCGCCGGATGTGCTCAGTATTACTTCAAATACTGCTCGACGTTCGACTCGACGCCAAAGGGCAACATTGGTCCAGTCGCTGAAGCACTGATGGATGCTCTCAAAACGGATTTCACGATTGCGTGTTCCGCTTTTCCTGCAACACGGCGAACAATTTATCAAGGCTATTTGTTTGTCGGCGGGGTCTTATTGAACGAGAGTGGGATGCAGCACCATCCACTGACCCCGATGGCCGATGCGAATTTGGTGCGTGTTTTGCAGCAGCAGACGAAGCGAAAAGTGGGCCTCGTCGAGCATGCGGTAGTCAGCGCCGGTGCGGAAGCAATCGCCAAGCGCTTCGCGCTGCTTCGGCGCGAAGGCGTTGGGTTTGCAATCGTCGATGCGCTCTCCGACGGGGATCTCGCACAAATTGCCGTCGCCGCAGCGAGCCTTGCGCTGATCACCGGTGGCTCGGGACTCGCCCAAGGGCTTCCGCAAAATTTCCGGGAGCGCGGTCTGTTGAATGCGCAGCAGACGGCCAACACCATGCCCCCGGGCATCGACGGCTTCAAGGCCGTCATTGCGGGTAGCTGCTCGACCGCGACGCGAAATCAGGTCGATGTGATGCGCGCGCACCACCCGTCGTTCCGCGTCGATCCGCTCGAGCTTGCAAGTGGACGCGACGTCGCCGCCATCGCTACCGAATGGGCGGCAAGCCGTGTCGGCAAAGAGCCGATATTGATTTACGCGACCGCTGCACCTGATGAAGTCAGGCTCACGCAGTCGACAGTCGGTGTCGAGAAATCGGCCGCACTGATCGAGAACGCGCTGGCGTCGATCGCAGCGAAGCTCGTCGATCTCGGCGTCGGTCAGCTAATCGTTGCCGGAGGTGAGACGTCGGGCGCCGTTATGAACGCTCTGGGCGTCAGCAGACTGTCAATCGGCCGCGAGATCGATCCCGGTGTACCGTGGACGACGACGATGCTGAATCAACCGCTGCGCCGGCCGCTGGCACTGGCCTTGAAATCCGGTAATTTCGGCAGTCCTGATTTTTTTCTCAAGGCCTGGGACAAGTTGGCACGAGTCTGATGACGAGCGAGAACGAGTTGCGTGAAAGCATCGCCTATCACGGTCGTTCGCTTTTTGACCGCGGCCTAGCCGCAGGTAGCAGCGGCAACATCAGCACCCGACTCGATGATGGTTGGCTGTTGACGCCAACCGATTCCTGCCTCGGTCAACTCGACCCAGCGCGGCTGTCCAAGCTCGATTGGGCGGGGAAGCTGCTGAGCGGAGATCCTCCATCGAAAGAAGCGTTCCTGCATCGAGCGATCTATTCAGAGCGCGCCGGCGCCAATGCGATCGTTCATCTGCATTCAACCTACTCGGCTGCAGTGTCGTGCCTCGACGGGCTCGATCCCGCGAGCTGCCTGCCGCCGCTGACTGCCTACTTCGTCATCAAGGTCGGTCGCTTGCCGTTGATCCCCTACTACAGGCCGGGCGACGCAGCGCTCGCTAACGACATACGTGAAGTTGCGCGCACGCACACCGCACTACTACTCGCTAACCACGGGCCGATCGTTTCAGGATCTTCGCTCGAAGCCGCGGTCTACGCGACCGAAGAGCTGGAAGAGACCGCTAAGTTATTTCTGTTGTTGCGCGATCAACCCGTCCGTGCGTTGACCGATGTGCAGATCAACGAGCTGCGGGCAGTGTTCGCGCTGAAGCACTAGCGATGCCGAAGTTTGCAGCCAACCTAGGAGTGTTGTTTACCGAGCTACCGTTCGAACAGCGATTTGCGGCCGCCGCACGCAATGGCTTCACAGCAGTGGAGCTTTTGTTTCCATACGACCATCAGCCGCGCGATATAGCCAAGTGGCTCGACGACAGCGGACTGCAGAATCGTGGTTTGAACTTGTGGCCCGGCAACTTCGCAGCCGGTGAGCGAGGATTGGCTTCGCTTCCTGGCCGTGAAAGTGAGTTTCGAGACGCGGTTGTCCGCGCACTGGAGTACGCCGACGCGACGAA
>DATLOA010000287.1:0-4836 GCA_035536515.1 Burkholderiaceae bacterium
GGGAGGCGTTAAATCAAGCCAGCCGTTTCGGCACGACACAAGCGCACGCCGGCAAGCGTGTAATGGTCGAATTCGTATCGGCCAACCCGACCGGGCCACTGCACTTGGGCCACGCGCGGCAAGCAGCGCTTGGCGATGCACTTGCCAATTTGTTGGCGGCGCAGGGCTGGGAAGTCACACGCGAGTTCTATTACAACGACGCCGGCGTACAGATCGCGAATCTAGCGCTGTCGGTGCAGTTGCGTGCACGTGAGCTCAACGGCGAAGCAATCGAATTTCCAGAAACCGGCTACCGAGGCGAGTACATCGCTGAAATCGCGCGCGACTACCTGGAGGCGGGCGGCGACATCGGCGCGCTGGCAGCGATTCAGCATTTCGCCGTCGCCTACCTACGCAACGAGCAGGATTGCGATCTGGCAGCGCTTGGGGTGCACTTCGACAACTACTTTCTCGAATCGTCTTTGTATAGCGACGGCAAGGTCGCCGCAGCGGTCGATGCGATGACCGCATCGGGCATGACGTACGAGCACGAAGGCGCATTGTGGCTGAAGACCACTGCGTTCAGCGCGGACGAACTCACGGGGCTGGGCGGACCACCCGCGGACGACAAGGACCGCGTGATGCGCAAGTCGGATGGCTCGTACACCTACTTCGTGCCCGATGTGGCGTACCACACTACCAAGCTGCAGCGCGGCTTCGACAAGGTGGTCAACGTGCAGGGCACCGATCACTATGGAACTGTTGCGCGCGTTCGCGCCGGATTGCAGGCGGCAGCAAGGTCGCTCGGCATCACTGTGCCGCGCGGATATCCGGACTACGTGCTGCACAAGATGCTGCGCGTGACCAAGGACGGCGAAGAAGTGAAGATGAGCAAGCGCGCCGGCACTTACGTCACGTTGCGCGATTTGCTCGACTGGGTCGGACGCGATGCAACCCGGTTCTTTCTGGTCTCGCGCAAACCCGACGCGGAGTTCGTGTTCGACGTCGACTTGGCGGTGTCGAGATCGGATGAAAACCCGGTGTACTACGTGCAGTACGCACACGCGCGTATTTGCTCGGTGTTGGCGCAGGCAGAAGAAAAAGGCTTCGATACGCCGGCGGGCGCCAATGTCGATCTCGCTCCGCTGCAAAGTGCACGCGAACAGGCGTTGATGAATCGGCTCGCCGATTACCCTGCAGCGACTGCCGACGCCGCGCGCGATGCCGCCCCTCATCAGGTAGCGTCGTACCTAAAGGAACTCTCCGCCGATTTTCACGCCTACTACAATGCCGAGCGCGTGCTGGTGGACGACGACGGCACCCGCAACGCGCGGTTGGCGCTGTTGCTTGCGGCGCGGCAGGTGTTGGCAAATGGGCTGGGATTACTCGGCGTTTCAGCGCCGCAACGCATGTGAGCGAAACCGACGTGTTTGAATCTTCGCAGCGTGGAACCACACTAATCGGCTTTATCACCGGGCTTGTGCTCGGTTTGACAATAGCGGTTGCCGTGGCACTCTTCATCACCAACGCGCCGGTACCGTTCGTCAACAAAGTGCGGCCGGCCAGCGAAAATGTTAATCCCGCGGGAAGCGGGCCGCTACCTGATCCGAACAAGCCGCTTTACACCCATGCGCCTACCAAGGCCGCTACGCCGGACCCTCCAAAGGCTGATGCGGCGACAGATCCGAAGGCCGCGCCACCGCCCGCTGAAAAAGGGAATGTTTTCCCTGCGGAAGATTCGCGCTTTCTGTTGCAGGCAGGCGCTTTCAGGACGCCGGACGATGCCGACTCGATGCGCGCACGTCTAGCGCTGCTCGGCTTCGACGCCCGGGTGTTTCCGCGCGAACAGGATGGCACGACGTTGTATCGCGTGCGGCTCGGTCCGTATGGCAACCTTGAAGATGTCAACCGCATCCGCAAGACGATGGCAGAAAACGGCATCGATGTTCAGCTGGTGCGCCTTAAATAACGGCGGAATAACCTGTCATCGGCGAGCGTCCGGCCAACGTTTCTGTTGCGATACTGCCTTCGTCAGACCAAAACCTTCAAGTTGTGGAGAGCCTTAATGTTCCCTAAGCGCCGCCAGTTGTTGATCGCTGTTGCCGCCGTACCTGTTACCGCGTGGGCCCAGCCCGCGCGGCAGCCGCAGGAAATGAAAGACTTTCGCCCAGTGTCGCCGCCGCAACCGACTGAAGGCGGAAACAAGATCGAAGTCCTCGAATTTTTTCAGTACTCGTGTCCGCACTGCATGTCGTACGACCCGACCTTGCAGGGCTGGAGAAAGAGTTTGCCGGCGGACGTCGAGTATCGACGCATTCCGATTTCATGGGACGACAAATCGGTGCCGCACGTTCGCATCTACTACACGCTCGAAGCGCTCGGCAAAGTCAACGAGCAGCACTCTAAGGTATTCGAGGCGATTCAGACCAAGCGCATGCCTTTGCTGAAGCCCGAAGAAATCGCCGATTACATGGCGACGCAGGGAATCGACCGCAAGCAATGGCTTGACGCGTACAACTCGTTCTCAGTCGGCGCACGCACCAATCGTGCCGGGCAGGTCTGGCGCGCATACAAGATCGATGGCACGCCGAGCATGGCGATAGACGGCAAATATGTGACCTCCCCGTCGATGGTGCGCTCGGCCGAGGGCAGCCTGCAGGTAATGGACAGCCTGATTCAGCGCGCTCGGACGGAAAGAAAGAAATAAGCACGCGCTTTTGGATGCCTTTTATATTGCGCGCGCACGCGCGGCCGCGCAGATGGGAGCGCGCCTAACTAATCGCGACGAGTGCACGTGCGACCGCAAGGTCGCGTACACGAGGAGCGCCAACCGTTGAACGTATTCATCACGGGCGCATCGAGCGGAATCGGTGCCGCGCTGGCAAACGAATTTGCAACGCGCGGGGCTTGCCTGGGCCTGGCAGCACGGCGGCGCGATGCGCTCGACGTGGTCGAAGCCGCCCTGGCGGGCAAACACCACACGTATGTCGCCGACGTTACCGACAAAGACGCACTGATCGCTGCTGCGCGTGCATTCGATGCCGCGGTCGGCGGCACCGACATCGTGATTGCGAACGCTGGCATTTCAATTGGCGTCAAGACCGAGTTCTACGAAGACCTCGCGCAGTTTGCAAATGTGATGAACACGAACGTGCTCGGTATGGCGGCGACGTTTTACCCGTTTATCGCCGGCATGAAGGCGCGACGACGCGGAACGCTGGTCGGCATCGCAAGCGTGGCGGGCGTGCGGGGCTTACCGGGCTCGGATGCTTACTGCGCATCAAAAGCGGCGGCGATCGTGTATTGCGAAAGCCTGCGGGTCGAAATGGCGAAGCACGGCATCAAGGTAGTAACCATCTCGCCCGGCTTCATTCGCACGTCAATGACAAGGAAGAATCCGTATCAGATGCCGTTTCTAATGGACGTCAATGCGTTCGCGCAGCGCGCTGCCGACGCGATCGTCGCCGGCGTGCGCTACCGCACCATTCCCTGGCAAATGGGTTGGGTCACTGCCCTGCTAAAGCTGATGCCGCGCTGGCTGTTCGATCGCATCATGGCGGGCCGCAAACAAAAGCCGCGTGCCGGCGAGCACACTTGATTGAATGACCCGGCATCCAGAACCGACTCTGTGGTGAGCTGCGTCGATGCGGCCGGAACCCCGCATGCACCCGCCGGCACGAGCGCGCGCATCGTTTCGCTAGTGCCGTCGATTACCGAGCTGCTGTTCGACCTCGGCCTCGGTTCGCGCGTAGTTGGCCGCACAGGCTTTTGCATTCATCCGCGCGAAGCGGTGCGCGACGTGCCGAAGATTGGCGGCACCAAGGACGTCAAGCTCGATGCCTTGCGCGCCCTGGACCCGACGCACGTGATCGTCAACGTCGACGAGAACGATCGTTGCACCTTCGAAAGTATTCAGGAATTCACGCCACACGTCATCGTCACGCATCCGAACGCGCCCGCCGATAACAGCGCGCTGTACCGCATGCTCGGTGAAATCTTCGGTGCGCACGCGTTCGCCAAACAACTTGCTGCACAACTGCAGCGCGAGCTCGATGCGTGCTACGCGACGGCATGGCCGGCTGAAAGCGTGCTGTATCTGATTTGGAAAGACCCATGGATGACCGTCGCCTCCGATACGTACATCGCGCGTACGCTGGCGTGCGTCGGGTGGAATGTGACCATTGCACCGGGCGGCTGGGCGGGCGCAGCGCGCTACCCGGTGATATCCGATATCGCAGCCGCGGCGTCGCACGTGGACCGCGTGTTGTTGTCGTCTGAGCCGTTCATGTTCCGTGACTCGCACGTCGCGGAGCTGAAACATCAGTTGAACGTGGCGCCCGACTTGATCGACGGCGAAATGACCAGTTGGTACGGTAGCCGGGCAATACGCGGGCTGTCGTACCTGCGCGACTTTCGTACCAAGTGCATCACCAGCGTCTAATGGGCACGCAACGCCGCGAAGCCACGCTTCAAGTCATCGATCAAATCGTCTGCGTCTTCAAGCCCGGCAGAAATGCGGAACAGTCGTCCTTCGACTTCGCACGCCGCCACGCTGCGCTCCGGATAGACCGGCACCAGCAGGCTTTCGTAGCCGCCCCACGAATAGCCGCGGCCGAATACTTCGACCGCATCCACCAGCGCGTTCAGTCGCGCGCCGCTCGCTTCGGGCTTAAGCACGATGCCGAACAGGCCCGTCGCACCACTCATATCGCGCTTCCACCATTCGTAACCCGGATCGCTCGATAGCGCCGGATACAAAATGCGCTCGACCTCCGGTTGTGCAAGCAGCCATTCAATCAGGCGCTCCGCCGTCGCGCGATGCTGGCGCAAACGCGCGGCCAGCGAACGCAAACCGCG
>DATLOA010000288.1:0-2343 GCA_035536515.1 Burkholderiaceae bacterium
CGCAATCGGCGTCGTGCGCACGGGACTCGGCGCGCGTTCGCCGCTCGCGCCGTTGCCGGTATTCAGTGGCGCGATACGCATCCACACAACGCGGCCCGAGCGGCTTAGCTCATCGAGCCACGCCGGGTCGTATTCATTGACCCGCGCCGGCAGGATTTCGGTTTCCCACGCAGCCGCAGGCGCCTCGAAGCCTTCAAGTTGCGACACGATGTTGGCCACCGCGTCGGCGCCTTCGACTCGCGCTTCGGGGGCGACGCGTTGCCATTCGAACAGAAAGCGCACGAAGTCGCGCGCTTCGACCGGTTCGATTTCGCGGCGCAGTCGATTCACCGTGTAGCGATGGATGCGCGCTAGCAAGCGTCGCTCGCACCACTCGGTTTCGCGGACGTCGGGGTTGAATTGACCGCGCATCACCGAGCCTTCGGCTTCGAGTCGCGTCAGCGTTGTTTCGACTTCGCACGCGTCCAAGCAGAGCGGAGCCGCGAGCGCGATCGCTGTCACAGGTCCAAGTCCTTGCAAGCGGTCGCGCAAGATTTCGACGAGCGCGTTGTCGCGCGTCCACACCTTCTGATATTGAATCGGTGCTTCGATCGCCGGCATCAGATCAGTGGAAGGGAGCAACCCGACAAACTCAGGGAGGCGCTCGGCGGCGACAACGACGTGGGCTCCGCTAATGGCTAGCATTCGAGTCGCTCGCTTCGCCGTCGTCAGCTCATCGAGCAGCGCACGCCATTCGGGCTGCGCATCGAATTCCGCCTGGCTCAAGAAACCAAGGTTCATCAACGCGTCGTGCAGTTCGTCGGCAGTGCGCGGCTGCGGCCACACTTCCTCGCGCACGCGGCGAATCGCGTCGGCGTCCAGCTTGCCGAGATCGCTCGTGGTCTCAGGGTCCATCCAGCGGCGCGCCAGTACTGCCTGGGTGCGGCGCTCTTCGAGCGGCGCATCATCCAGGTACGCATACGGGCGCGCGGCCAGAATCTCGAGCGCGAGCGGTGACGGCTCGGTGAGGTCGCGCGCCAGCACTTTGATCTGCCCGCGTTCGATCGCCCCTAGCACACGCTCCAGCCCGTCGATATCCATCGCCTCGTGCAGGCAATCGTCGATGGTCTGCCTCACCAGAGGGTGATTTGGGATCTCGCGGTCACCAACAATGTTTTCACCGCAAGCGATCTGATCGGGAAAAATCGAAGCCAGCAGATCTTCGGACGCCATGCGCTGCAATTGCGGCGCGACTTTGTGTCCGCCACGAAAACGCAGCAGTGCCAGTGCAAAGCTTGCGTTCCAGCGCCAGCGCGTGCCAAACATCGGCGCGTCGAGCAGCGCCTGCACCAACAGAGGCCGTACAGTCTTTGCAGACAAATAGTGCGCGACATCTGCGAGCGGAAAACTGTGGCTGCTCGCGAGCGACAGTACGATCGCGTCTTCTGTCGCTGCCGCCTGCAGCTCGAAGTCGAACTTGCGGCAGAAGCGCTTGCGCAGCGCCAAGCCCCACGCGCGGTTGATGCGACTGCCCAGCGGCGCGTGAACGATCAGCTGCATGCCGCCCGATTCGTCGAAGAATCGCTCGAGCACGATCGTCTCGCAGGTGGGCAGCTCGGTGAGCGCCGCTTTAGCGGCAGCGAGGTAATCGACGATCTGTGCGGCGGCGATCGCATCGATCTTGAGCGACTCGGTGAGCCACGCAAGCGCCGCTTCGCGCCCACCTTCGAGCTGCGCCGCGACCGTGGCCCGCAGCCGCGATAACGACTGTGACACTTCCTCGGTCCGCCCCGGCGCTTCGCCCAGCCAGAAAGGAATGCTGGGAGGCTGGCCCTTCGCGTCTTCGACGCGCACACTGCCGCGCTCGACGCGCATGATGCGATACGAAGTGTTGCCGAGCTGGAATACATCGCCAGGCAACGACTCCACAGCGAAATCTTCGTGCACCGTTCCGACCACTTGCGCTTGCGGATCGAGCATCACGGTGTAGTCGGCGGTATCCGGAATCGCTCCGCCCGATGTGACAGCGGCGAGCGCGGCGCCGCGCCTTCCGCGCAGCATTCCGTTGACCGCGTCGTGATGCAGATGCGCGCTGCGCCGGCCGCGCGGGGTGTGAAAGCCATCCGACAGCATCAGCACTAGCTCGCTGAACTCTGCGGGCGTCACATTGCGGAACGGATAGGCTCGTTGATATAGCGCCAGCAGCTCGTCCTCTTTCCACTCCTGCAAAGCGACTTCAGCCACAATCTGCTGTGCCAGTACGTCGAGGGGCTTTTCGGGCACTGCAATGTGATCGAGCTCACCGCGCCGCACGGAGTCGAGCAGCGCAGCGCAGTCGCACAACTCATCGCGTGACAGCGGAAA
>DATLOA010000289.1:0-18622 GCA_035536515.1 Burkholderiaceae bacterium
GCTGCGCAATGCGAGCTCGGCTTCGCTCAATAGATCGAACGACAATCGCCCGACGCTCGATGCAACCGATGGCCGATAAGGGCAAGCGGGACAAGCGCCGGTGTAGCTGTGAAATTCGACGCTGCGAAGCCCGCTGCGCTCGAATCCTGCAATCCATGTCGGCGCGCCTTGAAAATCATAGGTGTACAAGACGCCGCCAAACGTCTCACCTTGCTCGGTCAGCGACAGCCCCCAGCCGCCATTGCGCGGGTCGAACCACACACCGCTGTGATCGACTTCACTGATCACGCCCGACAGGATCAGCGGTTGTATCGACCACGTCCCGCGGCCGCTACCGATTTCCCAGGCGATCTCCGCGGATTCGGGATGGCGCGTGGTCAGCTTGAGCGAGCCGACGATCGTGGGGTTCGATTTGCCATCGCTTCCCCAACGATGTTGCATCAGCGGCCACGCTTGCGTGCCAAGTGTCGCGAGCGAGCCTTGCGCGGCATACCAGGTCGGCTGGCCCGCATCGTTGTACGTGAACCAGATCACCGCGACCAAATCGCCGACATTGACGATTTCGAAGCCGTTCCCGGCGCGGGTCGGATCCCACCATTGCCCCTGCGCGAACGGCGAGCGCTCGGCGAGCGAGGCGGCCGGGCAGGCCGCGCCGAAGAGAAGTGCAAAGAGTCCGGCAACGATGCGCTGAAAAATCATCACCCCTCCGCGGTGACTAGGCGTGAGTCTAATACGTAGCGAGATCCTTGCGAACGAAGCTGTTCACCTTTCGAGTTTTGTCTCCACACAATGCAATGTGTAGAATGCGAATCTCCTGCAGAGGAGCGACCGATGGCGACAAACCTCAACCTCGACGACCAGCTCATCGAAGCGGCACGTCGGCTGGGCAAGCACAAGACCAAGCGGGACGCGGTGACGCGAGCGCTCGAAGCGTACGTGCAGTGGCTTCGGCAGAAAAACATCATTCATGACTTCGGCACGATCGACTACGACCCGAAATTCGACTACAAGAGACAGCGCCGCGTGGCGTGAAGATTTTGGTCGACACGTCGGTGTGGTCGGTCGCGCTGCGACGTCGAGCACCGCTGCGGCGGGACGCCATCATCGACGAGCTCGAGCGGCTCATAGTTACGTATCGCGTCGTGATGATCGGACCAATTCGACAAGAGCTGCTGTCCGGAATACGTTCTGATCAACAGTGGCTCGACTTGCGCGAAAAGCTCCGCGCATTTCCGGATTTGGCCCTACAGAGCGAGGACCATGAGCTCGCGGCGGCGTTCTTCAATCGATGTCGCGGTCGAGGCGTGCAAGGCTCGAATACCGACTTTCTCCTGTGCGCGATAGCGGCGCGCCGCGACACGGCCGTGTTCTCCACCGATCGCGACTTCGAGGCGTTCGAAAGAATACTGGCAATCAAACGCCATCGGGTGGGCGCCTAAGCGATACTGCGTGAATCCCATGGCAACGCGTTATCGGGGAGCGTGATCGTGAAGCGCGCGTTCAAATGGCTTGGACTTTTCCTCGCCGGCCTATTGCTCGTCGGCGTCGCTCTCTTCATCAATGTCTGGTACTTAAAGCCGCTGCGCATCGACTGGTTCTACGGGACAGTATTCGCGAAGTTCGCGATCGACCGGCCCGAATTCCTATCGTCGTTGCGCATTCTTCCGCGCTGGCTCGACTTCTATAGCGACGACCTCGACGATGTCTCGCCCGCGGCCGAGCAACGAGCCGCCGACCAGTTGCGCGACGCTTACGCGATGCTGCGCCGCTACGATCGCTCGGCGCTCGATCGCGAAGGGAAATTGTCATACGACACGCTCGAGTATTTCCTGCGGATCCAAGTCGATGGTGATGCGTGGCGCTTGCACGGCTTTCCCGTCAATCAGACGTCTGGCATACAAAGCGGCCTGCCGAATTTCATGACGCAGGTCCACCGAGTCACCAGCACCGGCGAAGCGCATGATTACATTGCGCGACTCGCGAAATTTCCACGCAAGTTCGAGCAGCTGATTGAGAGCTTGAAGCTGCGCGAGAGCAGGGGCATCATCCCGCCGCGATTCGCGGTGGAAAAGGTTCTGCAGCAAATGGGCGACTTCGTCGCCTTGGAGCCGCGGCAAAATCCGCTCTATAAAAGCTTCGAAGAAAAGCTCGACAAGATTACGTCGGACCGCGTCGATGCGAGCACCCGTCAGCGTTTGTTGGCACAAGTGGAGGACGCCATCCGCAGCGGTGTGCAGCCGGCCTATCGTGAGCTGATTGCCTACATGCAATCGCTCTTGCCCAAGGCGCAAGGCAACCATGGCGCATGGCAACTCCCTGATGGCAACGCCTATTACGCGTGGTGCGTTCGACACCACACGACGACCGACATGTCGCCCAAGCAACTTCACGATCTGGGGCTCGCCGAGGTTGCGCGCATCGCTGCGGACATGTCCGCGATCCTCGAGTCGCGCGGTTTGCGCGAGGGCACGCTCGGCATGCGCGTGCGTCAACTCGCTACCGATCCTGCGCAACTGTTTCCCAACACGGCGGAGGGCAAAGCAGCCATGCTGGCGCGCTACAAGGTGCTGCTCGAAGAAGCCGAACAAGGCGTTGGCGCAGCCTTCGATGTGCGACCCAAGCTCGGTGTCGAGGTGCGGCCGGTACCGGAGTTCGCCCAGGCCACCGCTCCCGGCGCGTACTACACGCCAGGCTCTTTCGACGGCTCGCGGCCCGGCGTGTTCTACGCCAATCTGCGCAACACCGCAGACACACCCAAGTTCGTGATGGCTACGCTCGCCTACCACGAGGGGATTCCCGGTCACCACTTCCAAATCGCGATTGCCCAGGAGCTTTCTCATCTGCCTTTCTTCCGCCGCGTCCTTCCGTTCACTGCTTATTCCGAAGGATGGGCGCTGTATGCCGAGCGCCTCGCATGGGAGTTGGGACTGGAAAAGGATCCACTCGACAATCTCGGCCGCCTGCGCGACGAGATGCTGCGTGCAGTGCGACTCGTCGTGGACACCGGCATTCATGCCGAGCGTTGGACGCGCGGGCAAGCGATCGGTTACATGGCCGATAACACCGGGATGGCGCAAGCGGATGTCGCCGCCGAAGTCGAGCGCTATTTCGTCCAGCCGGGTCAGGCGCTTGCGTACAAAGCCGGCATGCTCGAAATCCTGGCGCTACGCGAGCGTGCGCGGACAGCGTTGGGTTCACGCTTCGATCTCAAGCAGTTTCATAACGAGATACTCACGCACGGAGCGCTGCCGCTGACGGTGCTGCGTCAAGTGGTCGATGATTGGATCGAGCGGCGCAAGAATGCATGAAAGACACGATAACGCCGGGATCGCTCGCCAACAAAGCTGGGCGTTGACATTTCCATCTCGCTTGTCGACCATTGTCTTCATGGCATCACCATCCTCCAAAACGAAGGAGTCGTATCTCGATCGCTTCCGCTTGCCCGGCAGGCGCGCAGTGATCACCGGTGGCGGCCGAGGCATCGGCTTGGCTTGCGCCGAAGCGCTGGGCGAGGCGGGCGCCATCGTTTGGATCGCCGACTCCGATGCGTCACGTGCGGAAATAGGGGTGGAAGCGCTGCGCACGAAAGGCATCGATGCCCGGTCCGAGGTCGTCGACGTCACGGAGCCGTCTGACGTGACGGCGTTCGCCGATCGCCTCGTTGCGGAATGGGGCAGCGTCGACGTCCTCGTCTGCAACGCAGGAATCGCGCGCAGCGAGACGCCCGCAGAAGTCGTCGAGGACGAGCACTGGCGCAATGTGATCGACGTCAATCTGAACGGTGTGTTCTGGTGCTGTCGCGCGTTCGGCCGGCACATGCTGAAAGCCCGGCGCGGCGCCATCGTCAATGTCGGGTCGATGTCCGGATTCATCGTGAACCGTCCGCAGCCGCAGAGTTACTACAACGCATCGAAGGCAGCGGTTCATCACTTGACGCGTTCGCTCGCCGCCGAGTGGGCAGGACGCGGCGTGCGCGTCAACGCCGTCGCGCCAACCTACATCAACACGCCGCTCAACGCCTTCGTTCACGAAAAGCCGGACATGCATGCGGCATGGATCGGCGGCACGCCGATGGGCCGCATGGGTGAAGTCGAGGAAATCGCGTCAGTCGTCCTGTTCCTCGCGTCCGACGCGTCGAGCCTCATGACGGGCAGCGTCGTGCTCGCCGACGGCGGTTACACCTGCTGGTAGCGCGAACCCAGCATCTGTAGCAGTCCCGTCAAATGCCGAGGACCTTGCCGCCGAGCTCACCCAATCCTTCGCGAAACGCCTTGCTCAAGTCCTCGTAGTCATAGCCCGCCGGCGTAAGCGAAGCGTCTTTCAGATTGCCGCGAAGATCGGTCAGAACACCCTTGGCGTCGTTCGGCGAGCGAGCGCCGCGCACCATGTAGACATCATAGGCAGTGTCGCGCGCCGTGGTGGATCATCCCGCGCAGCCATTCGCGGGTCAAGCGCGGTCGCGTCCTTCAATCCGCAGTATCCTCTGCCATGGGGCGCGCGAGGAGCTGTTCCCGAGTGCGGCTTGACAATGATCATAACTTGGTCGAGATAGGCTGCTCTCAATGAGGTGGATCACGTTCTCTGCGCCCGATGCGCCATTCGCGTATGGCATCCTGGAAGGTTCCCGAATCCGCGAAGTTCGCGGCACGCCTTTCGGCGCACACGACATCACCAACCGGGTGCATCGGCTCGAAGACGTCAAAGTCGAGGTGCCTTTCGTCCCGCGCACGTTCTACGCAGCGGGACTCAAATACGTGCGACATGTCCGAGAGCCTATCAGCGCGGCGAAGCCGTCGACATTCCGACGCGAGCGGAGATCGTCTATCGCGCGGTGAACGCGCTCGTTGCGCACGACGAGGCGGTGCGCATTCCCCTCGATGCGACGCAAATCGAGCGCTAGAATGGTCGCGCATGCCGTCCGGCATCCGCCGGCCCAGAGGAGGAGTTCATGAGCCTGCTTACCGAAGAGGAAATCGGGAAGCTCTCGGGTGCGGAAGCATTGTTCCCGTCGCCCATTCCAGTGCAGTTCGTGTCGAGCGACGAGTTCATGCCGTCGCCGCAGTCGCCGCAACAGAAGGAGTTCGAGGCGCGCGTGAAAGATATCGGTGCGCGGCTTGCGAAGAAGCATGGCATGACGCGCCGGCGGTTCTTCAAGACGGCGGGCGGGATGGCCGCCGCGTTCGTGGCGATGAACGAGGTGTACGCGAAGGACAAGCAGCCGGTCTATAGCATCGACAAGCGCGAGGCGACGAACCTCGATGTCGCGCAGGCGCGCGCCGCCTCGCTCAAGGATCAGTTCGTCATGGACATGCACACGCATTTCCTGCGCGATGACACGCCGATCCGCACGTTCGTCGCGCAGCGCGAGACGGTCGGCAAGGCGGGGTGGAACCCGACGCTCGTCGGCAAGCCGCAGACGATCGACGACCTCAAGTTCCCGAACTACTTCAAGGAAATCTTCCTCGACAGTGACACCAAGGTCGCGTGCATCAGCGGCAGCTACTCGGTCGATCCGAAGTTCTCGTTCCTGACGAACGACATGAAGCACGACGCGCGCGAGAAGATCAACAAGGAGGCCGGCACGCGGCGCATGTACTCGCACGCGATCTTCACGCCGGGTTGGCCGGGCTGGCTCGACAAGGTCGATGAAGAGAACGAGCGACTGAAGCCCGACTCGTGGAAGGGCTACACGATAGGCGACAACACGAACAAGCACCTGTCGAAGTTTCCGTTCAGGCTTGACGACGAGAAGCTGATCTATCCGTTCTACGAGAAGCTCGTGAAGGCGATGGCGAGGTATCCGGATCGCCCGGGCCTGAAGAACGTTTGCATCCACAAGGGTCTGTTTCCGCCGTCGGTCGAAGCGCAGTTTCCTCACCTTCTGGGCTACTGCAACGTGGCCGACGTCGGCAAGGCGGCGAAAGACTGGCCGATGCTCAATTTCGTCATCTATCACTCGGCGTACCGCTGGGTGGCGGGTCCCGGCGGCACCGCGGAGAACGCCTGGGATCAGCTCGAGCGCATGGGGCGCGTCGACTGGGTCACGGATCTGGCGCACATTCCGTCGCAGTTCGGCGTCAACAACGTCTACGCCGATCTCGGACAGATCTTCGCGCACAGCAACATGGCCGAGCCGCGCGTCGCGGCGTACATGCTCGGCATCATGATCCGCGGCCTGGGCGCCGACCACGTCGTGTGGGGCACCGATGCGCTATGGACCGGATCGCCGCAATGGCAGATCGAGGCGCTGCGCCGCATGGAGATCCCCGACGAGATCCAGAAGAAATATGGCCTCGCGCCGATGGGTCCGGCGGACGGCGCGGTCAAGCGCGCGATATTGGGCGAGAATAACGCGCGCCTCTACGGCTATGCGCCGAAGATGCGCGCATCGCTTGCAACCGACCGCGTCGCGTACTTCAAGGACATCTACGATCGGCATGGTGGCGATCGGACCAATCTCGCGTACGGTTACATCAACAAGGGTTGACGCTCAAGCGCCTGGCGCAGGCGAACGCAGGCTGCCCGGGGAAGCCGCTGTGGCGGAAGCTCGATCTCGCTTTCGGCCGGCGGCTTCTTCTTGTGCAATAAGCGCAATCAGGCTTCGATGAGCTTCTCGATGGAGCGCCGGCCGAAGTCGCGCGGCTTGCGCGCATCGGAGAGTTCGACATTGCGATTTGCGTCGCGTGAGGAGCCTTGCGCAGGATGATGCGGCGGGAGGCGGCGAATACGCGGCCGCCGCTCACCGAAGCGCAGCGCAAAGCGAAGCCGCCGACATCGCACCCGGTCTTTCTCACGTATCCGGTTTCGGGCTGTAGCTGCCTGTATGTGAATCCGGGTTACGCCATGCGCATCAATGGCTTCGAATCCGCTGCTGATCCACTTCGCGGCCGCGATTCGCATTGCGCTCCTTGCCGCTTTCCGGTTATCGAGCAATGCGCGCAAGAGCTACCAGGACTCGCTCGCCGAGCACTGGGCGGTAGCGGTGGCCATCCGCCGCCGCGATCCCGATGAAGCCGAGCAGGCGATCCGTAAGCTCCTGGCGGGAACGGCGCGTGATCTTGCGCCGGCGTACGCGGGAGCGCGGAGTCGAAAGCGCTCGCGCCAGAACGTAGTGAAACGCGTGCGGTAGCGACCTACTTGCAGCCGGGCGTGCACACGGCTTTGCGAAACGTTGGACGAAGCCAATCTCGATCGCTTCCGATCAACCCCTTTGCGGAGGCTCCTTAACGCGCGATACCAGCTGTGTAGGGTTGACGAACTGCAACGCGATCAAAAGCCAGATCAGCGTCACGCCCATGTAGATCATCGCCATTGCATCCACCGACTGCGGCGCACGCACGCCGGCTGCGAACACGGCGTAATACAACGCGACGACCAGCGTTTGAGAATCCGGTCCCGCGGTGAGGAACGTCAGCTCGAACATCGCGATCGTTCGGACCAGTACGAGCAACGCGGCGGCGAGTATTCCCGGCGCGAGCAACGGCACCAGCACATGACGGAACACGCGCGCGGTGTTGGCGCCGAACACGCGCGCCGCGGCCTCGAGGTTCGGATCGATCTGCTCGATGAACGGCGTCATCACCAGAATGACGAACGGCAACGCCGGAACGAGGTTGGCGAGGATGACGCCGTACGCGGTTCCGGCAAGGTGCAGCTTGTAGAGAACGGTCGCCATCGGAATGCCGTAAGTGATCGGCGGCACCAACAGCGGCAAGAGGAACAGCAACATCAACAGGCGCTTGCCCGGAAACTCGCGGCGAGCAAGCGTGTAGGCCGCCGGCACGCCGATCACGATGGAGAGCAGCACGACGGCGAAAACGATCTCGAACGTGACCCACAGCACGGACCCGAGCTGGAACTCCTTCCAAGCTGCGGCGTACCAGTTAACGGTCCAGCCGTCGGGCAGCCAGGTCCCAAGCCAACGACGTGCAAACGAATTGGTCGCGACGGCGGCAATCATCAGCCCGATGTTGACGACGAACAGCACGATCAACCCCCACATCACGCCGTTCCATAGTCGCGACCACCACGAGGCGTGGGCGCTCGGTCGACGCGCGCTCGTCGAGCGCGGCGCAGTCGAAGCGACGTCCAAAGGGCGCGCCTCGCTCATGCGCCTTTTCCTCCCACGACCGGTCCACGATAGCTGAGCCTGCGCAGCGACAGAACCGCTGCAACGATGACGAGCTGGACGAAGCCCATGATCATCGCGATCGCCGATGCGAGCGAATAGTCGTACAGCTCGAAGGCCGCCTCGTAGGCTGCGATCGAGATCACGCGCGTCGGGCCCGCGGGTGCGCCCAGCAGCACGGCGGAGGGAAAGACCGAGAATGCTTGCACGAAGGTCAGGCAAAAGCACATCGCGAGTCCCGGCGCCAGCAACGGCAGGTAAATGTGCCGGAACTGGTTCAGCGGATTGGCGCCGAGCGTCGCCGCCGCGCGTGCGAGCACCGGATCGATTCCGGTGAGGTACGACAAGATCAGCAGGAACGCGAACGGAAATCCCGAGATCACGAGCGAGATGAGGACGCCCCAGTAGTTGTGCGTCAGCCGAATCGGGCCATCGTAGAGATTGACCAACTGCAGGAACTGCGAAAGCCATCCGCGCGGGCCGAAATAGGTCAGCATTCCCTCGGCGATCAGCACCGTGCCGAGCGTGATCGGAACCACGAGAATCGTCGTGATCCAATGCTGCCAGCGCGTGCGCGTCCGCATCCGATAGGCAATGGGCAGCGCGAAGCCGACGTTGATCAGCGTCGCTGGAAGCGCGAGCTTGAGCGTTGTCCCGATCGTCGGCCACAACCGCTCCGAAGTGAAGAACTGCGCGTAATTCGCAAGCCAGTCGCCTTTCGCCGGCTCGAACGACAGCACGAGACCGTAGATGAACGGATAGATGAACAGCGCGAGGAGGAACAGCGCGGCGGGCGCTGCAAGCAGCGTGATGCGGTCGTAGCCGTTCTGCGCCAGGATCATCGGCCGCTATCGTGATCGGCGTATGCGATGAGACGCATCGGCGAAACCGAGACGCGCACGCGATCGCCGCGCGTTGCGAGACGAGACGTGCGGACGTGGAGGCGCGATCCTTCCGGCGTCAGCACATCCACCAGCGATTCGCGGCCGCCATACTCGACGTTGTCGACCGTCGCTGCAATGATGTTTTCACCCGCATCGGAATCTGCGATCAGCGTCAGATCGTCCGGACGTGTCGCAGCGCGCACCGGCATGCCGGGTTGCAGCGTCTCCTTGGCCCGGCCAATCAGCGTAAGGCCCTGCGCATGCATCGTGACGCGGTTCCCCTCGACCGATTCGACGATCAGCGCAAGCTCGTTGCGATATCCCATGAAGCGGGCGACATCGAGGTTCGCCGGATCGCCGTAGACTTCCGGCGGCGGCCCAACCTGCTGAACAACACCATCCTTCATGACGACGATGCGATCGGCAAGCGATAGCGCTTCGTCCTGATCATGCGTCACGTAAATCGTTGCTCGTTCGAGGTCGCGGTGAATGCGTCGAATCTCGCCGCGCATCTCGAGTCTCAACTTGGCGTCGAGATTGGAAAGCGGTTCATCCATCAGCACCAGCGGCGGCTCGACGACGATCGCCCGCGCGATCGCTACGCGCTGTTGCTGTCCGCCAGACAGCTGGCCAGGCAACTTGTCCTCATGCCCGCCGAGCTGAACCAAGGCGAGCGCCTGCGCGACGCGTTTATCGATCTCCGACGACGAGACCCCACGCATGCGCAGGCCGAAGCCGACGTTGCGGCGCACGTTCATATGCGGAAACAGCGCGTAGTTCTGGAACACCATGCCAAATCCGCGCTGCTCCGGCGGCAACACGTCGATGCGCTGCTCGTCGAGCCAGATGCATCCCTCCGAAAGGTCGAGCAGACCGGCGATGCAATTGAGCGCAGTCGACTTGCCGCAGCCGGATGGACCGAGCAACGCGACGAACTCTCCGCGCGCAATCGTCAGCGTCAACCCGTCCAGCGCCGCCACCGTCGTGCCGCCGGCATGTGCAAAGCGGCGCGTGACGCCTTCGAGCCTGAGCTCGCTGAAGTCGTGCTTCATTTACTCGAATGCAACCGCGGCAAGCGGCACCGTGTTCGGGAGCGGCGCCGCCCGTGCTCGTTTGCTGCGGCTCCGCTCTCGATGACAGTTTGCGATCGAACCCCCGCCTGTTGCAGCGGGGCTTGGGTCACTTGGTCTTCTTCGCGCCGATCTGCTCGTCCCAGATCCTGAACGCCTCGACTTGCGCCTTCGGCTCGAGCGATTGCGTGTGCGGGAACTGCGCAAGCCATCCGTCGTATTCGGCGCGACCGAATTCCTTCAATGCATCCTGGCTTTCCTTCGGCGCCATCGACAACGTCACGTTCTTGACTGCCGGACCCGGATAAAAGTAGCCCTTGTCGTAGGTGAGCGCCTGCGCTTCCGGCGTCAAGAGGTACGCCATCAGGTCGAGCAGCACGGCAAGCTTTTCGGGCGGCACGCCTTTCGGGATCGCCATGTAGTGCGCGTCGTTCACCCACGTCATGCCTTTGAACGGCTGCACTTTGAATTCTTTCGGCACGATACCGAGCACACGCGGATTGATGTCCCATCCGGTGACGGTGACGGTCATGTCGCGCGATCCTTCGCCGACTTCCTTCATCGTTGCCGTCGTCCCGGTCGGGTAGTACTCGATGCAGCTGTTGAGCTCCTTCAAGTACGCCCAGGTCTTCTCCCAGCCGTTCACCGGATCCTTGGGATTCTTGTCGCCAAGGATGTAGGGCAGCCCCATGATGAACGTGCGCCCCGGTCCTGAGTTCGCCGGCCGCGCGTAAATGAACTTGCCGGGATTGGCTTTGCAATACGCAAGCAGTTCCTGTGGCGTCGTCGGCACCTGCTTGACCTTTGCCGGGTTGTATTCGAGTAGCGGACCCGCCGGCATGAACGTCACCGTCAGCGCCTGGTTCTGCGCAAGCTCCTGCATCTTGGCTGCGGCGGGCTGATAGTTGCCCATGACCGCCTGAAACTTCGAGGCGTACTGCGGGAGGATCGGAATCCACAAGTTCTGCTCGATGCCTGCGGCGAGCGCATCGGTGCCGGTCAAAACGAGATCGATATCGGAGCGTCCCGCCGCTTGCTGCGCCTTGATCTTTCCGGGCAGCTCGGGCGACGGCGCCTTGGTGAACGTGACCTTCGACAGGAGCTTCGGGTTCTTCGCGCGGTAGTTCTCGATTGCATCTTGCGTGAGCGCAAGATTGCCGGCCACATCGATGATGTTGAGCGTCACCGGACTCGTTGGCATCGGCGGAACTTGCGCGCCGGCAATGCCGGCTGCACCGACGACCACGGCCATCGCAGCGGCGCTACGAAGAAAGCGTTTCATGGGATCTCCCGAGACAACGTGGATGCGAGGCTAAAGCCTCGCGCCTGGACATTCTACCGTTCGGGGCGCTTGGTATGAGTCGTGTCGAACCGTTGTAGAAGCGATCGACGACAAGCCGGTGTGGCGATTCGAGAACGGATGACGAAAGAGACCGTCAGCGGCGCGCCATCCCTTCCATCAACGTCGCGCCGAACGTGTGGCGCCCGCCGAGTTGCGAGCCGGTGCGGAGGTCGGTCGCGTTTCGATATGGCGAAACGTAATCCGTCCTTTGCTCAAGTCGTAAGGCGAGAGCTCGAGCGACACCTTGTCGCCGGCGATGATGCGGATGTGGTGCTTGCGCATTTTTCCCGCTGTGTAGGCGACGAGCTTGTGGCCGTTATCGAGCGTCACGCGGTAACGCGAATCGGGCAGTACTTCCATTACCAAGCCCATCATTTCGAGCAGTGCTTCCTTCGCCATTCGAGTCCTTCCGGAATCAACGTCTAAAAATCGAAGTGAAATGAAGAAGCCCGGTTGTTCCCGGGCTTCGCCAAGTGCTAGGAGCGCCTTCTGGAGGCGCCGATGTTTAGTCGGCGATGCGAATGTTCGCTGCCTGCTGGCCCTTCGGGCCGGTCGTCACGTCAAACGTGACTCGCTGACCTTCCTGGAGAGACTTGAAGCCCGACTGCTGAATCGCGCTGAAATGCGCGAACAGGTCTTTTCCGCCGTCCTCCGGGGTAACGAACCCGAAGCCCTTAGCCTCGTTGAACCACTTCACGGTGCCTGATGCCATATTGATAATCCTGAAAAAAGTAAAAGGGCTGCGCCCCTCAAGGAGAGACACAGATCAGATCGCGAGATGGTGAAGGGAAGAAGCGCCGCGGAACCGCGGTGCTAGAGCCAAACAACAACGGCAAGCTGAAGATTGCGGGTCACAGTATACGCTCTATTGCGCGATATTGGTGAATCGCTGAATGGCGCCCCGACCACACGTTATGAACGTAGTGTCCCCATCGGGGATGGTGGAAACCATTCGCCTACAGGGCGAGAGTAGTTCAGTGACTGAGGATTTTCGATAGAAAGTCGCGCGTGCGCGCATTTTTCGGATGACTGAAGAATTCCTCGGGCGTGTTCTGCTCGACGATCTGGCCGAAGTCCATGAAGATCACGCGGTCGGCGACCGATTTGGCAAAACCCATCTCGTGTGAAACGCAAACCATCGTCATCCCCTGGCCGGCAAGCTCGATGATCACGTCGAGCACCTCTTTGATCATTTCCGGGTCGAGCGCTGACGTGGGCTCGTCGAACAGCATGATCTTTGGCGTCAGGCAAAGTGCGCGCGCAATCGCGACGCGCTGTTGCTGACCGCCGGACAGTTGCAGCGGGTACTTATGTGCCTGCTCGGCGATGCGTACGCGTGTCAACTGCGCCATCGCCCTTTCTTCGGCGTCCTTTTTCGAAAGGCCGGTCACCCACATCGGCGCCAATGTCAGGTTTTCGAGAACGGTCAGGTGCGGAAACAGATTGAACTGCTGGAACACGAGGCCGACCTTGCGACGCACGGTTTCGATCACTTTGATGTCGTCCGACAGTTCGATGCCATCGACGACCAGCCTTCCTTGCTGATGTTCTTCGAGGCGGTTGATGCAGCGGATCAGTGTCGACTTGCCCGAGCCGGAAGGGCCGCAAATGACGATCCGCTCGCCGGATCCGACGTCAAGATCGATGTCGCGCAGCACGTGTAAGTCACCGAACCACTTGTTGACTTTCTCGAACGTGATGATGTGATCCATCAATGTTCAAGCGCGTCGCGTGCCGATGTTCAAGTGCCGCTCGACCCAATCGCTGTAGCGCGACATCGCAAAGCAGAAGACCCAGTAGATCACTGCGATGAACAGATACGCCTCGATGAAGAACGGCCGCCAGTTCGAGTCGCCCGACAAGGCGAGCGTGACCGAGCCGGTCAGCTCGTACAGGCTGACGATCGTGACCAGCGACGTGTCCTTGAACGTGCTGATGAAGCTGTTCATGATCGACGGCACCACCAGGCGCAGTGCCTGTGGCAGAACGATCTTGCGCTGCGTTTGCCAATACGAAAGACCAAGCGACGCGGCCGCCTCGTATTGCCCTTGCGGAATCGCCTGCAAACCGCCGCGCACAACCTCGGCCAGATAAGCCGCCGCAAACAGCGTGATGCCGACCAGCACACGCAACAACACGTTGAACGTGATCCCTTGCGGCATGAACAGTGGAAACAAGAACGACGCCATGAACAACACCGAGATCAACGGCACACCCCGGATCAGCTCGACGTAGACGATGCAGATCGTGCGCAGCGCAGGCAGCCTCGACCGGCGGCCAAGGGCGACGAGGACTGCAATCGGAAATGCGGCAGCGATGCCGATCGTCGAAAGGAGCAACGTCAATGGCAGCCCGCCCCAACGATCGGTCTCGACTGTCGACAGTCCGAAGACGCCGCCGCGCATCAAGATGAAGAACACGGCGAACACCATCACCCACGCAAGCACCAACCATCGGCTCCACAGCGCTCGCGTACAACTTGCGAGCAGCATCCCGACCAGCAACAGGGTCGCTGCCAATGGCCGCCATTGTTCTGCAAACGGGAAGCGCCCGAAAAGAATCAGCCGATACTTCTCGGCGATCACACCCCAGCACGCTCCGGCACCGTCGAGCGCACGACACGCAGCCACATCAGGCCGCGTAACCGCGTTGACAACCGCCCATTCGATAAATGGCGGAACGTAGTAAAGCAACGCAGCGACGATCGTCAGCGTGGCGAGCGTACTGCCCGGGCCGCCGATCAAGTTGCGCCGGACCCAGCTCAAGATGCCATAGGTCGTAGCGGGCGCCGGGCGTGCGGCAATCGCTGTGAACGTGCCGTGTGCGGCGCTCATCGTTCTTTGATCGCCGCGCGCGCGTTGTACCAGTTCATCAGCCCTGCCGTGGATAGCGACAGCGTCAGATAGACCGCCATGATGATCGTGATGCACTCGACCGCACGACCGGTCTGATTCAGCGTGGTGTTCGAGATCGATACCAAGTCGGGATAACCGATGGCAACTGCCAACGACGAGTTCTTCGTCAGGTTCAAGTACTGATTGGTCAGCGGCGGAATGATCACGCGTAAGGCCTGGGGTAGCAGCACGAGCTGCAACTGCCGCTTGCGGTTAAGGCCGAGCGAGCTTGCGGCTTCGATCTGCCCCCACGGAACTGCCTGAATACCGGAGCGCACGATCTCGGCAATGAACGCCGCCGTATAAATCGCAAGTCCGAGCGTCAGCGCTAGAAACTCGGGCGTCACCGAGCCACCGCCGGTTACGTTGACTTCAGTTTTCTCCGGCATGTCCAGCGCGGTCGGCGCGCCTGCCACGAACCAACCCGCAGCAACACTGACGATGACGATTGCAAGCATCGGCAAAAACAGTGGACGCGCATGGCCGGTCAGTGCGAACTGGGCGAGTACCCAACGCCGGTACAGCCACGCCAATGCAATGCCAACGAGCGCACCAACGAACATCATTCCGTATCCCGCGCCCGCTATCGGCACCGGAAAGGCGAGACCGCCCTTCGAGAGATACATCCCTGGTGCGGGATTCAGGGCCTCTGAAATCGGTGGCAGCAGCTCGTTTAACAGCAGATACCACATCAGTAGCTGCAACAGCACCGGGACATTGCGGAACAGTTCGACGTACGCGGTGCACGCGCCGCGCAACAGAAAATTTCTAGATAAGCGGCCGATGCCGATCGCAGTTCCGAGCACAGTGGCGATCACAATGCCGATGATTGCGACGCGTATTGTGTTCGTCAGGCCGACGAGAAATGCTTTCCAGTATGGGTTGCCCGAGTCGAACTCGATCACGCTTTCGCCGATCGCGAAGCCGGCTGGCTGACCCAGAAAATCGAATCCGCTTTGAATGCCGCGGATGCGCAGATTGGTCAGCGTGTTCGAGACCAGGAACCACGCGACGAGTGCGATGACGCTAACCGCGAGGATCTGATAGACGACGCCGCGGAACGCCTGACTGCGCCACGACCAGTGGCGCCGTTTCAACGTAGGTCTGTCGACCATATGCACTGCTGATCGCCGCTGGCTTGATCGCCGAACGCCTGGTTAAAAGCGGCGTTCACAGGACCGGTTTGAGCACCATCAGCACCAGTCCTGCGGCCGGAGTCAGCAGCGCTGCTGCACTCCAAACTTCCCAACGAACAGCCAGCGAGCGATAGCGCGCGTACTCAAAGCCGCCGGATTGCACGCCACTTTGCGCGAGGCTGCGCAACTGCCGCTGAATCGGCGCCACACTGAACATGAAAATAAGCCCCGAGATGATGAAAAGTATCAGTGTCCAGAGTATCCAGCCGGTACCCAGGATCGGATAGTTCCCGTGAATCGCAGCGACGACTCCTGTGACGATGATGCCAATGACGCCGGGAACCGTGAAAACGCGATCGCTCCGGATGATGCCGTCCATCGTATGGGCGAGGAGTTTGGGATCGCGAGTGCGGGCCGCATGGGCGTGCCAGAACACGCCTGTGGTGATGTTGCCGAAAAACGCGATGACCGCAACGATATGAAGAAGCTTCATGAAGAGATACATGCGCGTTCCCCAGTGCCATCACCCGAACCCTCCCTCGCCTGGCGAACGAGGGAGGTTCACAGCAACTCTGAATCGATCAACGAATCGGCGGCGCATACATGATGCCGCCCTTGTTCCACAGGTTGTTCAGACCACGCGGCAGCTTCAGCGCGGACTTCGGTCCGACGTTGCGTTCGAAGATCTCACCGTAGTTGCCGACCGCTTTGATCGCCCGGTACGACCAGTCTTTGTCGAGGCCAAGCAACTTGCCGGTGTCCTCGCCGGTACCGATGATGCGCTGCACAGCAGGATCTTTACTTTCCTTCATCTGGTCGACGTTCGCCTGCGTGATCCCGTACTCCTCGGCTTCGATCAACGCAAAGATCACCCATTTTGCGATCGCAAACCACTCGTCGTCGCCGCGACGAACCACGGGTGCGAGCGGCTCCTTGGAAATCAGCTCGGGAAGGATCACATAGTCGTCAGCATTGCTGGCTTCCTTGTTGCGAATCGAAGCAAGGCCCGATGCATCGGTCGTATACGCCTGGCAGCGGCCCGAGAAAAACGCTTTCACCGACGCTTCCAAACCTTCGAATACAACGGGCTTCATCTTCAAATCATTGCTCTTGTTGTAGTCGTTCAAATTCTTCTCGGTGGTCGTACCCGATTGCACGCAGACATCGACGCCCTTCAACGCCTTCGCGCTCGTGATCTTCGACTTCCTTGTCACCATGAAGCCCTGACCGTCGTAGTAAGTGACGGCGAGAAAATCAAGACCCAGCGACGCGTCCCGCGTCAATGTCCAGGTCGTGTTACGAGACAAGATATCGACCTCGCCTGATTGCAGCGCTGTAAAGCGCGCTTGCGCGGTCAGCGGCACCCACTTCACTTTGTTGGCGTCGCTCAACACGGCAGCGGCAATTGCTTTACAGATATCGGCGTCGAGACCGGTCCAGTTACCCTGGCTGTCGGCCGCGGAAAAACCTGCGAGTCCGGTATTCACACCGCACACCAGCGCTCCGCGCTGCTTGATCGCGTCAAGCGTTTTGCCGGCGTGTGCGGGCAGACTGATCGCTGCCGCCAAGATCAGGGCAGCACTTGCACTCCATTTCAATGCAGACTTCCGATACATGATTCCTCCTCGTTGTGACTTACTTCGCTGCGGAAAACTCTTCTGTTGGCGCCGGCTTAGTTGGCAGGTTGAATCGAACCGGCGTCAACGGCTCAGACAATCGCGAGATGGACATCGTAATCCCGCCACGCCTTGTCTGCCGAAACAGCTCGCAAGTTTTCCACGCGCGCCTGGGCGATCAGCATACGGTCGAACGGATCGTCGTGGTGGCGCGGCAACTCCGCCGTTTCGATGGCGTGCGTATCCGACACCATCAGCAACTCGGCGCCGGCCGCGACCATGCGATCGCGAAACAGCGCCGGCGCGACGGTGAGCTTGCCAAGGCGGTGCTTGATGGCAACTTCCCAGACACTTGCTGCCGATAACACGCAGGCTGATCGGGCGAGCAGCTTTCGTGTCTGACCGTCGAGCCGGCGGCTGCCGACGAGCCACCAGATCGCGATCTGCGTGTCGAGCAACAGCGTCACGAGCGGCCGTGAAACAGCTGCTCGACAGCGCGCTCAGCGGCGGCGGTGAATGCCTTGTCGACATCACCGCGAACCGATTTCAATGAACCGAAACCCTTGAGCCCTGTGGCTGCGGGGATGGGCACGAGGCGCACCATCGGTCGCCCATTCTTCGCGATCACAACTTCCTTTCCCGCGCGCGCGGCGCGTATCAGCTCGGATAGCCGGTTCTTCGCTTCAAGTATGTTGAGGCGCATGCAGCCCTCCACTGGCTTATGTCCTCACTATACCATGTCTGGCCAGTCTGGCCAGATCGATGGGCGCGACCGATGGCGTAATTTATATCGATCTGGACGATCGCAGCCGACGAAACCGCGAGACCAGTTGCAGGGCACGATGCTGTACCACCCACGCCGATCGGGAGCAGCGAAAGCTCTGTTAACGGAAGAAAAGTACCGGCACCTTGGAATTCGCAAGCACCTTGGTGGCAACCGAACCCATGACCACGTTCAGGAGGCCCGTCCTCCCGTGCGTGCCCATGACGATGAGGTCGTAACCATCCCGCTGCGCAACTTCGACGATCGTCATCGCCGGATCTCCGACTTGCTTCTCCGCGCTATAAAGCACGTCATGCGCATCGAGAAGCGGGCGCGCTTGGTCTAGCACTGCGTCGCATTCCTCATCGTAATACTCGCGCACTGCTTCCTCGCCCACCCAGGCAACCGCGCGGGGGTAGGGCAGTGGCAGGTGGACGGAAAGGACCGTTAGCGGCGGCTGACCACGGAACCACACGAGCTTATCGAGTAGTTGCTCAAGCATGCGGTGTGAGTGAACGGAACCATCGTAAGCGACAATGATCTTCATAGTAATCTCCAAAGGTCAGCGTGGGGATGGACGGGCGGTCACCGGACCGGACAAATTGCTATGAGAACGCTGCTCTTCATCGTGGCATGGGTGATGGCCTTCACTACGGCCGCTCACGCTCAACGGACGAACACCATGAAGATCCGTCTGACGATCGATGGAAAAGCGATAGCCGCAACATTGACCGACAACCCCGCCGCCCGTGCGTTCGCAGCGCAACTGCCGCTGACGCTGGACATGAG